>DASSRV010000314.1:0-5156 GCA_035701605.1 Gammaproteobacteria bacterium | reverse complement strand
AGAACGTGCAGTCGCAAAGCACTTCGAATCCGGCTTCGATCTCGCAGGCCGCGGCGGAAGCCGCGCTCAATGGCGATCAGGAATGCGTGCGCCGCATGTGTCGCGCCTTCCAGGAGCGTCACCAGTTCGTGTACGACGCGCTGCGTCGCATGCCGGACGTGCGCGTGCTGCCGGCCGACGCCACCTTCTACTCCTTCCCGGATTTCTCCCGGGTGATCGCACGGCTCGGCCTCAAGGATGACAACCAGCTCTGCGAGCACCTGCTGAATGAAGCCGGTGTGGCCGTCGTGGCCGGCTCCGCCTTCGGCGCCCCCGGTCATGTGCGCCTGTCTTTTGCCACCAGCATGGAAAACCTCGAGGCCGCGCTGGAGCGCATCGGCGGTTTCGTGGAAAAGGCCGCCGCCTGAACCCGGTTCCGGTTGACCCTCCGCAGGGGCTTCTTTAGACTATGCGCCCTTCCGACACCGTTCCCCGGTAGCTCAGTTGGTAGAGCGACGGACTGTTAATCCGTTGGTCGCTGGTTCGAGTCCGGCCCGGGGAGCCAGAATACAAAAGCCCGCCATGATAAAGGGCCAGAGCCCTTAAATAGGGCCGCCATTCTCAGATGAAGCTTTCGGTCTGCCACGCCGGGCTTGGCCAACCTTGCATTTGGATAAAGGGGTCAGAGCCCTTAAAAACAACATCTTCTCTATCTGCAAAATTTCGAACCGATACCGCGAACCGCTGTCAAACCGGGGACGCTGAACACGGAAGGCTGGATGCTCAACTTTGAGCGTCGGTTCCGGGGCAGCTTTATGCAAAAACACTAACAACACGGAGACACTTCGAATGAAACCCGCTCATCTCTTGCTTCCCATCTTCGCGATCGTGGTCGGTTCCCAGGCTGTCGCGACACCGACAGCCGCGCCGGACTGCACAAAATTGCAGGCACCGAATCAAAACCCAGATGCCGCCAGTGTCAAGCGCGCCGAACGCACCTGGCTGGTGGCTGAATTCAGTGGTCACGTCGATACCGTGGCCTGCATGCTGGAATCGGATTACACCGAGATCAATTTCGCGGGTGAAGTGCATACCAAGGCGGATATCCTGAAAGGCGCCGCAAAGGCAAAAGGCAGCACCAAACCCATTCCGACGGTGAAGTGGGCCGGCATCGTGGTGAACGGTAACTCCGCCACGGCATACAGCATTCAGGAGAAACACGACTTGGGCGGCAAGCCGGTCAAGGTGTTCTTTACCGACACATTTGTTTATCACGACGGCGCCTGGCATCCGTATTTCTCGGTGAACGCCAGCGCGGTTCCGGATTTGAAAATCAAGAACTGATTTTTTGCGCAACAAACTTCGCACATTTCGTTATCCATCACCCCGAGGAATTCCCATGAATCCGTACAGAGCCACAATTGGCGTGAGCGCCCTGATCCTGTTACTGAGCAGTTCCATCGCAGCCTGTTCCGCTACCGATGTCCCCGCCACACCTCAACTCTTCTCGCCCGGAGTGATTTCCGGCAGTGCCAGCGAGGATTCCCTGAGCTTCACGCCGGACGGCAACACCGTCTTCTTCGATCGGGCCAAATGGCCGAATTCGATCATCATGGTGTCGCACAAGATGAATGGAAATTGGAGCAAACCCGAAATCGCGTCTTTCTCCGGACAATGGCTGGATCACGACCCGGTGGTGTCGCCCGACGGTTCGTTTATCGTATTCGCGTCCAACCGCCCGGCCACGCCGCAAGACAAACTTGTATCCACTGGCGGTGTATTGTGGCGCGTGGATCGCAAAGGTAAAGGATGGGGTACACCGTGGCGCCTGCCCAACACCGTGAACGTCAGTCCGCGCAGCTATGCACCCAGCATCGCGGCCGATGGCAGTCTGTATTTCATCCGTCCGGGCGCGGACAACATCATGCACATATTCCGTTCCCAATATCGCGACGGCAAATATCTGCCTGCGGTGCAAGTGGCCGTCGGTGACCCGGCAACACATCAGAAAGACCCAGCCATCGCACCCGACCAATCCTTCATCGTTTTCGATTCGGATGATGCAGCGAAACAGGATCCCGATCGATTATTCATTGCCTTTCGGCAGGGCGACCATTGGGGTAAGGCGATTGACCTCGGCGACGCCGTCAACGCACGCAACAACCCCTGGGGACCGCATCTCGATCCGACCGGTCGCATGCTGTATTACACCAGCGACCGTTCCGTGCCGCTGGCCTATCCACGCACCCGCGAACAGGCGGAGAAAGATTTGTCGCGGCTCGAAGACTGGGATAACGGCGAGAACAACATCTGGTACGTGTCGTTGGCGTCAATCATCGCTACGCACCGTACTTAAGCCTATGCGCGGCAATATTTGGCGGATATTTGGGGTCAGTAAAAATGCACGTATGGCATTTTTACTTTGACCCCAGATATTTTGTCTTATCAACCCGCTTTGGCTTGTCTGGCCGGAAAGCGCTCAGCCAAAAGCCCGAAAAGAACTTCCCAGTGCTTGTGACCGTGGCCGTAACTGTCGTCCGGCAGGTTCGCGTGCTTCAGCTTCAGGAGCGTGTCCTGGCCTTTCGCTTCGAATGTCACCGTCACCACCGATTCCAGACCGCGCGTGAACAGCGACATCCATGCCAACTGGATCCGGTGCGGACGCGCCAGTTCCACGAAGCGTCCGTAATGCGGCATCTCCCCTTTCGCGGGGTCTTTGATGTGCATGAAGTGGTACAAGCCACCCTGCCTGGGTTTGAAGTCCAGCCTATCGGACTGGTACCAGGGGTTGCCCGGATTCTGCGTATCCAGCCAGGCGTCATAGACCTCCGCCGGTGACGCCGGGATGATCCGCTCGAAATTCAATTCCATCGTCTTGTAATCGCCGGTGCTGTTCATTTGCGTTTCCTCTTCTCGATGAAGTAACTCTCCAAACTATCCAGGTGCTCGTTCCAGAACCGTTCGTACTCGTGCACCCAGCCCGCCACCTGCTTCAAAGGTTCGGCACGAAACTCGATCACGTGATCCCGCCCCTGCTTCTCCCGGTGGATCAGCCCCGCGCCCTCCAGCACCTTCAAGTGCTTGGAGACCGCGTTCAGCGACATTTCGAACGGCGCGGCAATCTCCGTCACCCGTGCCGTGCCCTTGGCCAGCCGCGCGATGATGGCCCGCCGGGAGGGGTGGGAAATAGCGCCTAACACTGCGGATAGATCGTTCATGACTATATTCAACCTTATAGTTGAACGTTTGTCAAGGGGCATTCCTTCCCCTACTGCTTTTCATTCCCTGGACTACTATTTAAGGCAGTACCGCCCCTGCCTTTCGAGCGACAGGAGGGCACCATGCGATATTGGAAATTGCTGCTTTGTGTGGCCCTGACACTGGGTTTCAGCCTCGCTGCCCATCCCGCGGCCCCGACCAAAACCTATGCCCCCACCGAAGCGTCACAGGCCGTGGGCCACCGTGCCACGATCTGCGGTGTAGTTGTTAAGCGGATAAAGGGGTCAGAGCCCTTAAATAGATCTGCCACTCTCAGACACGGCCTTCGGTCTGCCACGCCGGGCTTGGCCAACCTTGCATTTGAGTTTCTGCTCGATCTTGTCCTTGAACAGATCGTTCCCCAACGGGGTCCCTGTCTGCCACGCGGCGCGAATCTCATTCAACTCACGCGCATCCTCGACGTGTGTCTTGAACAACGCCTTGTACGCCTCCTGCCGAGTCGCGGCTGTGCGGCCCAGCGCGGGAGACCGATCGGGATACTGTAGCTGGCCGCTCCGGTCGTGGTGACGCCGAAGCTGCCGGACAATGCCTCAACGATCGTGGTGCTCGCCCCGGCCTCGAGCGGGGCCGACAGGCTCGCCAACGTCAGCAGAAATGTGATGAAAAACAGTACCTCACGGCGCAGTGCGCCGGTTTTTCCCAAGATGTGCATGAATGCCCCTCTGGCGATAAACTCCATACCCTCAAGAATCCCTACGGATGCTCTGATTCCTGGCACCCACGCAGAGGGTAGCCCGGATTCCCGAAAATGCAAGCCACGGTTTATAGTAAGGCACTGTTGTCCACATGATCCAACAACACGGGCCACGGGAATCAGGGATGAAACATCTGTTTTCGAATGCTCCATTCAGGCACTTGGGCGGACCTGTTGCAGTCAAAGCACTGCACGCAGGTGTTCACCTGCTGCTCGCGGGCATGTTTATTGCGATCTGTGTTTCACTGTGGATAAGCTTATGGCAGCAGCATCCGTTGAAGCCGCCCGGCGACAAAGCAGCCCCGCCCGTCCCGCTTCGCGCAACAGCACCGATCGAAAAAATCACCTCTGCCCACCTGTTTGGACAGGTATCGCCCGGCGTTGCCCGGAACGCAGCACCGCCGCCGGCCGACATCCTGCTGGCCGGTATCGTGTTCGGAACCGATGCAGCACATTCGCGCGCCATCCTGAGCGTGGATGGTCGGGCCGTGGTCGCCGCAGTTGGCAATACGGTATCGGGAGACATTCGGATTGCGGATATCAAGCCTGATTACATACAGATCGAATAGGCCGGAGTGCCGATGATGCTGAAGCTGCGCTTTACCGGCAGCAAGTCGGGAGAGCAGGCGTTGGGGCTTGTGGCACTGAATGAAGACCCGAACCCGCCCGATCTTGATGTGAAGGTTTCCAGTGCTGTAGCTTCCGGAGCCTCTGCTTTAAGAGCACCAAACCTTCTATCTGCCGCCACGCCCCTAGAACAAATGCGGGCCTTGCGCTCGCAACTGGTTCGCGGCAAACCACCCCGCTACCTGCCAGGCTCGCCAGCACCCGGACAGCAGTGAGGCCGGGCCCCGTCGGAGCGACTTGCCGTTCTGCATATAACACATCAAAGCAGGCATGTATCCGGTGATATCTGTTTGTAATCGAACCGGGGTCTCATGTCGCCTTCATCACGGCAGCGATGAACCACAATTTCACTTTCTACTTGTTCGCGGAGCGGCATGAGCGGCAAGCCACACTTGTTCTGGATCAACCCCGGCGATCCGCCGGAAGCGTTCCCGGATCCCCGCACGGCCTTGCGCGAGCCGGAGGGCTTGCTGGCAGCAGGCGGCGACCTGTCGCCCGCGCGATTGCTGCATGCCTATCGGCACGGAATTTTTCCCTGGTACAGCGAAGGACAGCCGATCCTCTGGTGGTGCCCCGA
>DASSRV010000313.1:0-7197 GCA_035701605.1 Gammaproteobacteria bacterium | reverse complement strand
AACAAGGGCTTGGACTGGTTCTTTTTGACAGCGGTGCGGAAAATCCCTATCATTACGCGGTTATGTCGAGCGGTCCGCCGGAGTTCCTCGATCTTGCGCATGTCACGCGCCAGCCGCTGGAACTGGCGGGCCGCATTCGTGTCGGCAGCATGCCGCGATTGCGCGCGGTGCTCGCGGACGACGACGGCGAAGTGGCATTCCGGCTGCGTGCGCGGCACGAGGCGGGCAGAACCGTGGTGCAGGGGCAGGCCGATGCCGAGCTCATGCTTGCCTGCCAGCGCTGCCTGCAACCGATGCGACAGGCCTTGAGCACGGAATTCCGGCTCGCCTGGGTGCGCAACGAGGCAGAGGCCGCGGCGCTCGAGGCCGGTTCTTGCGAGCCGCTGCTTGCGCCGGACGGCCGGGTGCGCGTGAGCACGTTGCTTGAAGACGAATTGCTGCTGGCGCTGCCGATCGTGGCGCTGCACGAGACACAGTCCTGTCGGGCCGATGTGGTGGCCGGCGGGGTGGAGCAGGCGGCAATGCCGCAGGCGGAAACAGAACCGAATCCGTTCGCGATGCTGCAACAGTTGAAAACGCATCGCTGAACGAAACACAACACCGGATTTTCAGCAGGAGTAGATCATGGCTGTCCAGAAAAGTCGCAAAACCCCATCCCGCCGCGGCATGCGTCGTTCCCATGACGCATTGAGCGGACCCACGCTGTCGGTTGACGCTACCAGCGGCGAGACGCACCGTCGTCACAACATCAGCGCCGACGGTTATTACCGCGGCAAGAAGATATTGAATACCCGTCAGGAAGACTGAAGCATTTCGACTTCGTCGTACCGGGGCACCTTCGTCCCGGTGCTTCCCAGTATCGCGCATGAGGCCCGCGCGGCCGATGTGCGGGAAGCCGGCCGCCGAGAGGCAGGAATTCGATATTCGTGAACGACAACGCGGTTACGATTGCACTCGACGCGATGGGCGGCGACCACGGCCCCGGTGTGGTGGTGCCCGCCGCCCTGTCCATGTTGTCGAAGCATGCGCAGCTCAGGGTGATTCTGGTCGGTGACGCGCAGACGCTGGAAGCGCGCATCGCCGGTCACGCTTACGGCGAACGCCTCGCGGTCCGGCACACCACGCAGGTGGTGCAGATGGACGAGTTGCCCTCGCAGGCCCTGCGCGGCAAAAAGGATTCTTCCATGCGCGTGGCGATCAATCTGGTCAAGGAAGGCCAGGCCGATGCCTGCGTCAGTGCCGGCAACACCGGCGCGCTGATGGCCACCGCGCGCTTCGTGCTCAAGACCCTGCCGGGCATTGACCGACCGGCGATCTGCGCACTGATTCCTTCGCACGGCGGCCACACCCACATGCTGGATCTCGGCGCCAGTGTGGATTCCACGCCCGAACAGCTTTACCAGTTCGGTGTCATGGGCTCGGCACTGGCGAGCGCAGTGCACGGCATTGATGAGCCGCGCGTCGGTCTGCTCAACATCGGCGAAGAGGAAATCAAGGGCAACGAAAAGGTCAAGGAAGCCGGGCGCCTGCTTGCCGCCAGCCACCTCAACTACATCGGTTTCGTGGAAGGCAACCACATTTTCACCGACAATGTGGATGTGGTGGTGACGGACGGCTTCGTCGGCAATGTCGCGCTCAAGACCGTCGAGGGGCTGGCGCGCATGATCGGCCAGTACATCCGCGAGGAATTCCGCCGCACCGCATTCACGCGCCTGCTGGCACTGTTCTCGATGCCGGTGCTGCACGCACTCAAGCGCCGTCTCGATCCCAGGAACTACAATGGCGCGAGCCTCCTGGGGCTCAAGGGTGTGGTCGTGAAGAGCCACGGCAGCTCGGATAGTGTAGGCTTTGCCAGCGCCATCCGTGTCGCCATTCTGGAAGTTCAGAATCAGGTGCCGCGGCGCATCAGCACCTTGCTGGAAAGCCAGCTTGCCGCAAGCGGGGAAACGCAGACATGAAGGCGACCTATTCGCGCATCACGGGTACCGGCCACGCCTTGCCGGACCGGATACTGAGCAATCAGGATCTGGAAAAAATGGTGGATACCAATGACGAATGGATACGCACCCGCACCGGTATCGAACGTCGCCACATCGCTTCCGAGGGTGAAACCAATCTGGATTTCTGCGAGCAGGCCGCACGCCGCGCCATGGAGATGGCCGGGGTCGGGCCGGATGACATTGATCTCATCATCGTCGGTACCACCACGCCGGATCAGGTTTTCCCCAACATGGGTTGCCTGCTGCAGAAGCGTCTCGGGATTCATGGGCCGATGGCATTCAGTCTGGAAGCGGCCTGTGCCGGCTTCATCTACGCGCTGCACATCGGCGACCAGTTCATTCGCACCGGCGCCGCGAAGTGTGCCCTGATAATTGGCGGTGAAACGCTGTCGCGCATGACCGACTATACCGATCGCGGCACCTGCATCCTGTTCGGCGACGGTGCCGGTGCCGTGATTTTGCAAGCCTCCGAGGAGAAGGGCATCATCTCCACGCACGTGCACGCCGACGGGCAGTATGCGGACATGCTGTATTTCCCTTCCGGGGTTTCAAAGGGCTTCAACGACCTGAAATCCGGCAAGGATTTCATCCAGATGCGCGGCAACGAAGTCTTCAAGGTCGCGGTGCACAAGCTCGGCGACATCGTGATCGAAGCCCTGAAAGCCAATGACATGAGCGGCGACGACATTGACTGGCTGATTCCCCATCAGGCCAACCTGCGCATCATCGAGGCCACCGCACGCAAGCTGAAAATGCCGATGGAACGCGTGGTGCTGACCATCCAGGAGCACGGCAATACCTCGACGGCCTCGGTGCCGATGGCGCTGGACGTCGCAGTACGGGATGGCAGAGTGAAACGCGGCCAGACCATTCTGCTGGAAGCCTTCGGCGGCGGCTTTACCTGGGGCGCGGCGCTGATCCGGTTCTAGCACCGAAGACAGCTTCCTGCTGAAACCTTCCCTGGTATGCCCACCGGCCCCGCCATCCCTGGCGAGGCGTTCGCCGCATGCGGCGAACCCTGGGGCGCGGCACTGATCCGGTTCTAAAGCGGGATTTCCTTAGTAGTACCAGCGCACCGCGAGTCCGGTGGTGGTGTTCTTCAGGTTGTCGCGGGTCAGCGACGCGCCGACAGCCAACCAGTCCGTGATATTGAACAACAGCCCGACGCGCGCCTGATTGCTGCTTTCCCCGAGATAGTTGTGTGCCGCGCTCGCGTCCAGTTCGAAGCGCGTGCCGAGCCGCTGACGCAGGCCGAGCCGCAACCGGTAGCCGCTGTCGGCGATGACGAAGCCGAGCGGGTTGGACTCGTGGTTGAGATAGAGGATGTCGGTGTAGAAGCTGGTGTCGTCGCCGAAATCCGTTGCACCGCGAATGCCGAATTGCGTGTTCTTGTCGGTGATGTCGGTGGGCGTGGCGGGCAAGTTGAACCGCGTATAACCGGCGAGCAGTTGCACGCCAAGCTGGGGCAGCGTCCAGGCGGCCAGCAGTTCCGGACCCTTGCCACTGTCACCGTCACGCGGGCGCAACTGCTGGTAGCCGAGTTCCAGGTAATCGTAATTGAAGTTGTCGGCGCATACCGCGCCGGGAATCGCGAGCAGGCAGGCGCACAACAGACCGGACAGTTTCACAAGGTTCTCCCTTTTTCAGTGGACCAGCGTATTCAGGTCGAAAATCGGCAGCATGATGCCGAGCACGATCAAGAGCACCAGCACGCCCATGATCAGGATCAGCACCGGCTCCATGATGCCCAGCAGCATGCCGGTGAGCGTTTCCAGTTCGCGCTCCTGACTGATGGCGGTGCGCTCCAGCATGGTATCGAGCTCGCCGCTGGCCTCGCCGCTGGCGATGAGGTGCACCATCATGGGCGGAAACAGGCCACTCTTCGCCAGCGACTGGCTGATGGACGCGCCTTCACGCACGCGCAGCGCGGCGTCCGCCACCGCTTCGCGCATCGGAATGTTCACGATCACTTCACCGGCGATGCGCATGGCATCCAGCACCGGCACGCCGCTGCCGGCCAGGATGCTGAGCGTGCGGGTGAAGCGCGAGGTGTTCAGGCCACGCACCAGCCGTCCGATCAGCGGCATGCGCAGCTTGGCGCGGTCCCAGCGCCGCCGGAGATCCGGTTTGGCGAGCGCACGGCGCCACAGGTAGCCGGCGATGACGAGCGCGATCAGGAGCCAGATGCCGTCGTCGGTCAGGAAACCGCTCAGCGCGATCAGCGCTACGGTCAGCCACGGCAGGCTCTGGCCGGTGTGGATATAGACTTCGGTGACTTTCGGCACCACGTAAGTCATCAGCAACACCACGATGGACAGCGCCACCACCGTCAGGATCACGGGATAGATCAGCGCGATGGACATTTTCTGACGCAGGCGCTGGTGGTTCTCGGCGTAATCGGCAAGTCGTTCCAGCACCCCGTCGAGATGGCCGGAATGCTCGCCGGCCGCGACCGTGGCGCGGAATATCTCGGGAAAGATGTGCGGAAACTGGCCGAGCCCGTAGGCGAGGGTGTGGCCCTCCATGACCCGCGCGCGCACCGCGAGCAGCATGCTTTTGAGACGCGGTTTCTCGCTCTGCTGCGCAGCGGCCAGCAGCGCTTCCTCCACCGGCAGCGCGGAGCGCACCAGGGTGGCAAGCTGACGGGTAATCAGCGCGAGATCGGTGGCGCTGATGCCGCGTCGCAGGCTGAACCCGGCACGCGTGACGCGGTTTTCCTGTTCCGAGGTGGCGCTGACGTCGAGCGGCGTCAGTCCCTGCTCGCGGAGTTGCTGGCGCACCTGACGCGGCGTGTCGCCCTCGATCACGCCCTTGCGTTCGCGGCCGCGCGTGTCGAGAGCGATGTAATCGAAAGCGCCCATGCCGTTCAGTCTTCGCGCGTCACGCGCAGCACTTCCTCGACACTGGTTTCGCCGGCCAGCACCAGGCGGCGGCCGTCCTGGCGGATACCGGGCGTGCGGCTGCGCGCGTATTGCTCCAGTGCCTGCTCGCTGCTGCCGTCGTGGATCATGCCGCGCATGTGGTCGTCCACCAGCACGATTTCGTACACGCCGCTGCGCCCGCGGTAGCCGCTGCTGTTGCAGTTCTCGCAACCGGCCGGCCGGTACAGGGTCGGTGCGGGCTTGTCGGACAGGTCGAGCGCCGCGCATTCGCGTTCGCCCGCGGTGTAGGGCTGCTTGCAGTCGGGGCACAGGAGCCGCACCAGCCGTTGCGCCAGCATCCCGAGCAGGCTGGAAGAAAGCAGGAAGGGTTCCACGCCCATGTCACGCAGGCGGGTGACGGCGCCGATGGCGGTATTGGTGTGCAGCGTGGACAGCACCAGATGACCGGTGAGCGAAGCCTGCACCGCGATCTCGGCGGTTTCCAGGTCGCGGATTTCACCCACCATCACCACGTCCGGGTCCTGGCGCAGGATCGCGCGCAGGCCGCGCGCGAAGGTCATTTCCACGCGCGTGTTCACCTGGGTCTGGCCGATGCCGTCAATGTAGTATTCGATGGGATCTTCCACCGTCATGATGTTGCGGCTCTTGTCGTTGAGCCGTGACAGGCCGGCATACAGCGTGGTGGTCTTGCCGGAACCGGTGGGGCCGGTAACCAGGATGATGCCGTGCGGTTTGTGGATCAACCCGTCCAGGAATTCGCGCGTCTGCTCCGGCATGCCGAGATGTTCGAGTTCCAGCCGCCCGGCCTGCTTGTCGAGCAGACGCAGCACCACGCGCTCGCCGTGACCGGAGGGAATGGTGGATACGCGCACGTCCACCGCGCGCCCGGCGATGCGCAAGGAGATGCGACCGTCCTGCGGCAGGCGTTTCTCGGCGATGTCGAGTCGCGCCATGACCTTGATGCGCGATACCACCAGCGGCGCCACCGCGCGGCGCGATTCCAGCACCACGCGCAGCACACCGTCCACGCGCAGCCGCACCACCAACCGGTTCTCGAACGGTTCGATGTGGATGTCGGAGGCGTTTTCCTTGACCGCCTCGGTGAGCAGCGCATTGATGAGCCGGATGATGGGCGCATCATCCTCGCTTTCCAGCAGGTCTTCCGGTTCCGGCAGGGCCTGCGCCACGCTGAACAGGTCGGCGTCCTCGTCGAGCCCTTCCATCATCTGCATGGCGTTGTTGGACTGCTCCTCGTAAGCCTGTTGCAACAGCGCATCGAATTCTTCGGTGCCGACTTCACGCGCCTGGATGGGCAGCCTCAAGGCGCGACGTGTCTCGATCAGGGCTTCCGCCGGTGCATCCGGCCGGCAGACGACTTGTGCTACGTGCCCGGCAAAGGATTCGACCAGCACGCCGTGCCGCTTGGCGAAGGAGAAGGGGATACCGCGCAGCGTCTGCGGCGCATCGTCCGGTGCCGCCGCATCCGCAGGCGGGTTGTCAGTGACCGGGGTCATGCTGCACGCTCTGAGCCGCGGCGGGAGCTGCGGTGGTGGCGGCCGTGGGCGGTGCGGCCTTGGCCGGAACCGTGGTGGTACCCGCGGTGGGTGCGGCGGGCTTCGTCACCGACTTCTGAAGCTCATCCAGCATCGGCCGCTTCTCGCCCGGCATGAGCTTGACCGGGCCCTGGTTCCGCATTTGCAGTTCGCGCAGGTACTTGTACTGCTCGTTGGTGTATTGCCGCGTACTTTCCGAATCGCGCAGGATGGTCGGCTGGATGAACACCATGAGGTTGCGCTTGGTGTTGGTGGTCTTGCGGTAGCGGAACAGGTTGCCGAGCAGGGGGATGCTGCCGAGCACCGGCACGCGCTGCTCGGATTCGATCAGGTCGTGATCAATCAGCCCCCCCAGTACCACGATCTCGCGGTCCTTTGCCAGTACGCTGGTCTTGATCTGCCGCTTGTTGGTGACCGGCTGGCCGCCGACACTGGAGCCGGTCAGGTTGGAGACTTCGGCGTCAATCTTGAGGTGTACCGAATCGCCTTCGTTGATCTGCGGTGTGATCTTGAGAATCGTGCCGACTTCTTCGCGCTGGATCGTCTGGAACGGATTGACCTGGCCCTGCTGATTCGCGACGCCGGTGTTGGTGAACGAGCCGGTCAGGAACGGCACTTCCTGCGCTACTTTGATCTCCGCCTCTTCGTTGTCCATCGTGATGATCGACGGCGTTTGCAGGATGTTGCTGTTGCTGTCGCCGCGCAGGGCGCGCAGCAGCAGCGCGAAATTCGTACCCGAATCGAGGAAGCGGCCGGCGCCGA
>DASSRV010000312.1:0-3409 GCA_035701605.1 Gammaproteobacteria bacterium | reverse complement strand
ACCGCCGCCTTGAAGCGATCCGGGAAGCGGCAGTTGGACAGGAACGCGAGCCGACCCCCCATGCAGAGGCCGATGCTGCCGATGGCGTGCTTGTCGGCACCGGGTTGTGTCGCCAACCAGTCCAGCGTCATGCCGATATCCTTCAATATGACCTCATCCTTGAGCGTCGGCAGTTTCGTCATCACCGCATCCACGTCGGTGTAGGAAAACACCTCGCCGTGGAAGATGTCCGGCGCCACGGCCACCATGCCGGCCTTGGCGAGCCGCTGACACACGCCTTTTATGTGGCCGGTGATGCCGTAGGCTTCCATCAACACCACCACTGCCGGGAAGGGACCGCTACCGCGCGGGCGGGAGACATAACCGGTCAGCCCGCTGCCGAGCTGCACATTTTCCTGATTCATCGGTCCCTCCCGCGAGCCTGTCGGCGAACGCTCAATCGGTGCCGTGCGCCTGTTCCGTTGCCGGCATGGCGGGTCCATACTCGCGCCGTTTGAAGCGTGCCGTCAAGTGTTCCATGGCGACGTAGAACGCGGGAGTGATGTAGAGCGTCAGGAGTTGCGAGAACACCAGCCCCCCGACCACCGCAATGCCGAGCGGACGGCGTGCCTCGGCACCCATGCCGGTGCCGAGGGCGATCGGCAGTACGCCGAGAATCGCAGCCATGGTGGTCATCATGATGGGGCGGAAACGCACCAGGCAGGCTTCGATGATGGCATCGCGTGCGGAAAGGTTCTCTTCACGGCGCAGTTGCAATGCGAAATCCACCATGATGATGCCGTTTTTCTTTACCAGCCCCACCAGCATGATGAGTCCGACGAAGCTGAAAATGTTGAGTTCCTGTCCGAACAGGATGAGCGTGAGCAGTGCGCCCACCATCGCCAGCGGCAGAGCCGTCAGGATGGTGATGGGGTGAATGAAATGTTCGTACAGGATTGCCAGCACCATGTAGATGACCAGCACGGTAATGATGAGCAGGATCGGCAGGTCCACCAGTGACTGCTCGAAGGTGGCGGCATTGCCGGAAAACACACCGGTGATGTCGGGCGGCAGCACGCGCCCGGCCAGCTCCTTGATGCGGCTGGTGGCGTCGCCGAGCGATACTCCCGGCGCCAGACTGAAATCGAACGACACGGAGGGTAGTTGCTGATAGTGATCCACCTGCTGCGGGCCGACGCCGGGCGTCAGGGTGGCGACACTGCGCAGCGGCACCAGTGTGCCATTGCTGCTCGGGACATACAGGGCATTCAGCGCCGCCATGTCGGATTGGTACTGCGGTGCCAACTGCATGATGACGGGATATTCGTCGGTGGAACCGTAAATCATGCTGACGCGGCTGCCGCCGTAGGCATTGGACAAGGTGGACTGGATCTGGCTGGCGCTGACACCGAGCGTGGAAGCCGTGCTGCGCAGGATGTTGACGTTGATCTGCGGGTTGTTTAGGTCGAGATCGTTGTTGACGTCCTCAATGCCGGGGATTTCCTGCAACTTCGGCATGAATGCAGCCGCAGCCCGATCCAGGCTGTCCACGTCAAGCCCCTGCAACTGATACGAGTAATTACCGTTTCCGCCGTGACCACCAATGCGGATTGCGGGCGGATTGCTGAAGAACACCTGCATGTTGTGTACCGACGCCACCGCACGCCGCAACTGCTGGATGACCTCATCGGCACCGGCATCGCGGTCGTTCATGGGCTTGAGCGTAATCATGCCCCAGCCGCCTCCGCCACTGAGCGCGCCGCCGCGACCCTGTCCCGCACTCGACATGCCGCTCGCCACATTGGGATTCTTCTGTACGACGTGCGCGACACGGGTTTCCAGCTCTTGCAGTTCCTCGAACGTGGTGCCGCTCGGCGCATCGGTGTTCATGAAGACCTGACCGGTGTCCTCGGTCGGGATGAAGCCCTTCGGCACCACAATGAAGAAGTAGAAGGTCAGCGCCAGCATGGCGACGGCCACGCCCAGCATGGTGCGCCAGTGATCCACCGACCAGGTGAGGGTGCGGCCATACCAGTTGCGCAGCCAGTTGAAGCCGCGTTCCAGCGTGTTGTAGAGCTTGCCGTGGCGGTGACTGTCCTTGATGTAGCGGCTGCACAGCATGGGCGTGAGGGTGAGCGATACCAGGCCGGAGATCAGAATGGCGATTGCGACGGTGAGTGCGAACTCCCGGAACAGGCGCCCGAGCAGTCCGCCCATGAGCAGGATCGGCAGGAATACCGCCACCAGTGACAACGTCATGGACACCACGGTGAAGCCGATTTCGTGACTGCCGAGCAGTGCCGCCCTCAGGCTGGATTCACCCTTTTCGCGATAACGCACGATGTTTTCCAGCATGACGATGGCGTCGTCCACCACGAAGCCCACCGCCAATACCAGTGCCATCAGCGACAGGTTATCGAGACCGAGGCCAAGCAGTTTCATCACCGCAAAGGTGCCGATGATGGAGGTCGGAAGCGCCAGCGCTGAAATGAGCGTGGCGCGGATATTGCGCAGGAAGACGAAGATCACGCCCACCACCAGGATGATGGCCAGGATCAGGGTGAATTTGACTTCGCGGATCGAGCCGCTGATGTAGTCGCCGCGGCTGTACATGGCGTGCAGTTCGGCATCGCCCGGTGCGTTCGCGCTGAGTTCCGGCAAGAGCCGGGTAATGGCCTCTGCAATCTGCACGGTATTGGAACCGGGCTGACGCTGGACGCCCAGCACGATGGCAGTCTGGAATTTGCCGAGGCCGTGGGTATTGTCGAAGAACTGGGTAAGCTGCTTGTTGTCCTCGATGCTGTTGACCGCCGTACCCACGTCGGAAAGATGCACCGGCGCACCATTGCGGTAGGCGACGATCAGGTTGTTGTAGGCATCCGCATCGGTGAGCTGACCGGCGGCCTTGACGGTATAGGTGGACGTGGCGCCATACAGGGTGCCGGAAGGAAGATTGGTGTTGCCGTTCTGCACGGCATCCGCGACTTGATTCAGGGACAGGTTGCGCGCGGCGAGTGCGTAGGGATTCATGTAAAGCCGCACGGCGTACTTGTGTGAACCGAACACGTTCACCTGCGCCACGCCCGGCACCATGGAGAGCCGTTGGGCCACGCGGGTTTCGGCGTATTCGTCGAGCTTGGTGAGCGGCACGTGATCCGCGGTCAGTGCAAGATAAATGATCGAGTAATCCGAGGGGTTGACCTTGCGCAGTACGGGCGGCTCCGGCATGTTGTCCGGCAGACTGCGGACAGCCTGTGAGATTGCCGCTTGAACGTCCTGTGCCGCGACATCTATGTTGCGCGACAGATCGAATTGCAGCGTGATGCGGGTCGAGCCGGTATTGGAGCTGGAATCCACGGATTGCAGTCCGGTGATGGCACTGAACTGCCGCTCCAGCGGCGTGGCGACCGATGACGCCATGGTTTCCGGG
>DASSRV010000311.1:0-2438 GCA_035701605.1 Gammaproteobacteria bacterium | reverse complement strand
ACCAGGCTCACCAGCGACTTGTCGCCGACGATGACGGTGGGCGTGGCGAAGGTCAGGGTCGGGTTCTCCATGCCGCCGAACGGGAACGACGGCGGCAGCACCAGGATGTCGTAGCGGCCCCAGCGGTACGGCCCGTACAGTTTTTCCGCGGTCTCGATCATCTTCTCGGTGTCTTCGAATTCGTGCGCGGCTTTCGTCACCACCGAGGGCTCGGCATAGACGGCGGAGCGCGGTCCGGTTTCGCGCACGGCGAGATCGCCGGCCGCAATTGCCAGCAGGTACGACGGCACCGGATGTGTCTGCGTGAAGTCGAATGAACCATCGAGCGGATGGTTGGGATCATTCGGGGCACTCATGACCACGCGCAGGGCCTTTGGTGCGCTGACGTGCGCGTGCCAGGTGAAACGGATTGCGGGCGAATCCTGCAACGGCACCCAGGAGCGCGCGTGCACCGCTTCCGATTGCGAGAACAGGAACGGTTGTCGCTTGTCCGCGGTCTCGGCCGGGCTCAACCATTGCAGGCCGGAGGCATCCGGCGAGGTGGTGTAGGCGATGCGGATCCGGGCGGGCCGGGCCGGCGCGTCAATGCTGAGTTTGCTGCCGAGTTCGGCATCGCGCGGCGCCAGCGTGAAGTGCAGCGCGTGCGAGCCCCGGTCTGCATCGAGTGCGGCAACGCTGGCGATGTCGAGATCGCGCGTGTCCAGCACCAGGGTATGCGCCTGCGGATTCTTCCAGTCGAGGCTCAGGGTGGCGGTGCCGTGCAGTTGCCGCTGCTTGAAATCCAGCGCCAGCTCCAGATCGAGATGCGTGACCGCGACCTGTCCGGGTTGTGCATAGGAATGTTGATCGGCGGCGTGTGCCGCCGTGGCGGACAGCATCCCCACGAGCGCGACACAGGCAAACAGATGCGTGACGGTTCGACGCATGACGGACACTCTCCTCAGGGTTTCAGAACACTGCGGCAGGAGACACAATCGGCGGGCTTACTCGACACACACGAACTGGATGGCATCGCCGGACAGCGCGTCTTCCTGGCTACCCAGTCCGATCTGGCCACTGCCGCGGATCGGCATGGCATTCATGTGCACGCGGCGCTTGCTGCCATCATTGAACGCGACGAAGGTGCCGTTGCCGCTCTGATCCACCAGCACGAAATTGCCGTCGCGGTACTCGACCCGCGCGTGCAGGCGCGAGGCGAGCTGGTGCTGCACCACCAGATCGCACTGGCTGGAGCGGCCGACGATGATGGCGGGTTGCGCCTCACTCACTTCCAGTTGCCGCTCGCGGTACTTCAGTTCGAGGTGCATGTGGCCGCTGACCGTGTTCTGGCTGCCCCACATCATGGTCATCATGCGGGTGCGGTCTTCCTGCGCCCATGGCAGCACGTGCAGGGTTTCTTCCGCGTCCGGGAGCGGCGAGGCCTGTTGCAGCGGCAATAGCTGGGTCTGCCAGAACGGCGACAGCTCCTTGTTGACCGAGCCGGTCACCAGCAGGTTGCGGTCCGAGGCCATTTCCGCCAGCAGCAACAGCGCATTGACCGGTGCGCCGGAAGCGGTTTCCCCCTCTAGCAACACGCGGCCGGCGTGCGTGCTCAGGCGCGGCACCACGGGCGGGCTCCCCACGGGCCGGGCATGCAGTGCCTTGGCGGCGTCAAAGGCGGCATCGGCGCGTTTGAATGCGGCAAAAATCCGGTGCGGGCCGCTTTCCAGCAGCCGGCCTTCATATTGGCTCAGGATGTCGCGCAAGGGCGCGAGCTGTTCGGCAGCCGGGGCGTTGTCGGGCGTGTCACCATAATCTGCCAGCAGCAGCGTGAACGGTTTTTCCTTGCTGATGAACATTATGTCTACCGAGACTCCTGTGAATGGGGATTACCGCGGGTCAGCGTGCGGGGGCAAACGCCTGAAAACGCTGCTTGGGCCGCGGGCAAGTGTAACAGCGCCGGTCACGGGCGTCACAGGACAGGCGTCACAGGAATCCCGTCGGCACGCGGCATATACGGACGGATAATCCCTTTTTACCGTCCCGGAACTTATGTTAGTCTGCGGGACGCTCGGTTCGCGAACCCACCCCCGTGCAATGATGTTGCGGCGGCGCGCGAGCCGGCTGTAGAAGGCGCATGGCGTGAGCCTGCTGCATTGCAGGCATGACGCGATGTGTTTTCCCTCAGTGTTCGCGGCCAGCGCGGACAGGCGGTTCATTCAGGGTTTACCGGCTTCGCCCTCCCATGCGGTCAGGGCGTGTGGCCGGGTCTCCCTGAATCAGGCGGCTATCAAGAACAAAAGCAAAGGCCCGCGGCACGGAGTGCGGCGGTGATGAACGTCCTGAACAGCGAGGTGGAACAGAGCGTGGACGCGGCGATCACGAACCATCGCTACGCCAGCCTGGGATCGGCGCCGGTTTCCCCGGAACAGCCGTGCGGGGTTCCTGCGCGCTATGAA
>DASSRV010000310.1:0-11231 GCA_035701605.1 Gammaproteobacteria bacterium | reverse complement strand
TATGCGGTGGCACGCGAATACGGCGTACCGGCCGCGCGCCGCAAGGTGTTCCTCGACGACACCAACACTGAAGCCGCGGTGACGTTCCAGTTCCAGCGTCTGCTCAGGTTTGCGCACAAGGACGGCTTCGCGATCGCCATCGGGCATCCGCGCCCGGCCACGCTCGCGGTGCTGGCGCGCGAACTGCCGCAACTCGCGGTACGCGGAGTGCGGCTGGTGCCGGTCGCGGAGATCGTCAATTTACAGCAGGCGCATCCGCTGCAATTGCCGGCGGACATCTTTCCGCCCCGGCTTGCGGCGCCGATGCCCGGCAGCAGGCCGCGAGCCGGCTTCAGGCGGTGAGCCAGCCCCAGGCCAGTGCGCCCGCGCCGGCCAGTGCAATGAGCACGGCAAGCCATGCGGGCGCCGCGTGCGCGGCGAGCAGCACGCAGCCACCGACAATCAGCGCGCCGCCGCCGATGGCCCGATAAAGGTGCTGGTGGCGCTGACGCGCCAGCGTGCGTTGTTGTTCCAGCTCCTGCGCGCTCGTCGCGGTCGGCCCGGCCGCGAGGCGTTGCAGGATGGTGTTGAGCCGGGCCGGGGTTTCCAGCAGCAGTTCACGGAGTGCAGGCAGCCCATCGCGCAGCTTTTTAAGCGTTGCACCGAGGCCGAGTTGTTCGCGGGTCCAGTTCTCCAGAAACGGCTTGGCGGTCTGCCACAGGTCCAGATCCGGATACAGTTCGCGGCCCAGGCCCTCGATGTTGAGCAGGGTTTTCTGCAGCAGCACCAGTTGCGGCTGCACTTCCATCTCGAAACGGCGCGCGGTCTGGAACAGTCGCACCAGCAACTGGCCGAAGGAAATGTCCCGGAGCGGCCGGTTGAAGATCGGTTCGCACACGCTGCGGATCGCGGCCTCGAATTCGTCCACGCGCGTACCGGCCGGCACCCAGCCGGATTGCACGTGCAGCTCCGCGACGCGATGATAATCGCGCTTGAAAAAGGCCAGGAAGTTTTCCGCCAGGTAATGCTGGTCTTCCGGGCTCAGGCTGCCGACGATACCGAAGTCCACCGCCACGTAACGCGGCTGTTTCGGATCGCTCACGTCCACGAAGATGTTGCCGGGGTGCATGTCGGCGTGGAAGAAATTGTGGCGGAACACCTGGGTGAAGAAGATTTCCACGCCGTTCTCAGCCAGCCGGCGCATGTCGGTGCCGCGCGCCTTGAGGGTGGCCACGTCGCTTACCGGGACGCCGTGGATGCGCTCCATCACCATCACGTTGCGACGCGTCAGCGGCCAGTACACCTCGGGCACGTACAGCAGCAGAGAGCCCTCGAAGTTGCGCTTCAGTTGCGCGGCGTTGGCCGCCTCGCGCATCAGGTCCAGCTCGTCGAGCACGGTCTTTTCGTAATCGTCCACCACCTCGCGCGCGCGCAGACGGCGTCCTTCCGACCAGTAACGCTCCGCCAGTTCCGCAAGCAGGTGCAGCACATCCAGGTCGGCGCGGATCACGCGCTGCACATTGGGGCGCAACACCTTGACCACGACCTCGCGCTGGTCGCGCAGACGCGCGCTGTGCACCTGTGCGATGGAGGCCGAGGCCAGCGGCGTTTCATCGAAGGCGTCGAACAATTCGGTGACCGGCGCCGCCAGCGCACGTTCCACGATGGCGCGCGCCTCACGGCCCGGAAACGGCGGCACGCGGTCCTGGAGCCTCGCCAGCTCGTCCGCGATGTCGAGCGGCAGAAGATCGCGACGCGTGGACAGCATCTGTCCGAACTTGACGAAGATCGGCCCGAGGTCCTCGAGTGCGCGCCGGATGCGCGCGCCGCGCGTGATGTCGCGCGAACGCAGCCAGTGGAATGGCGAGAGGTAAACCAGGAACCGCACCGGCCGGAACAGGTGCGTGGCGAGCACGATTTCATCCAGTCCGTGCCGTACCAGCACGAAATTGATCCGCATCAGCCGCAATGCTTGGCGCGGCGTGATCATGCGCGCAATCCGGCCGCGGCGCGCGCAAGCCGCGCGGCAAACCGCTCCATGTCGTCGCGCAGCCGGTCCACGTCGGCGAGGAAGGCATCCACTTCATGTCGCAGCGGCAGCACGGCAGTTTCATGGTGCAGATAGTCGGCGAGATCGCCGCAGAGGCGTTGGGCGGCATCGCGGCCCCAGCGTCGTGCACCGCGCGCCAGCGTGCCGAGATGGTGGGCCGCCACGTCGCCGATGTGCCGCGACAGCAGTTCTTCCCAGTCGGGATCGGCCTGTTTCAGCAGACGCGAGAAAACCTGCGCGGTTTCCGCGTCACCGCTGATCTCGATGCCGCGTGGCGGCACGTCGTCGCGCCGCAGCGCGGCCTGCAACAGGGCGAGGCTCGGCGCGCGCACCCGCATGTCCACGTCGCCGTGATAATCGCCGTGCACGGCAAGCCGGCCGTCGTGCGCCAGAAAAAACAGCTTGAATGGGAATTCCTTCAGCTCCAGCGCGATGACCTTGCCGTTCAGCACGGCCAGGTCCCGCTGTGCGGCCGTGGAATTTTCCAGTGCCGCATTGAGCGCCCAGGCCAGCGGCGTCGCGAGCAGGTCGGCGAAGGGTTGCGCGTTCACAGCCGGAATCCGCGGTGCAACGCCACGATGCCGCCGCTCAGGTTGAAATAGTCGCAACGCTCGAAACCGGCGGCCTGCATCATGTCGCGCAGCGTGGCCTGGTCCGGGTGCATGCGGATGGATTCCGCGAGATAGCGATAGCTGGCTTCGTCCTTCGCCACCCACTTGCCGAGTTGCGGCAGCAGTTTGAAGGAGTACTGGTCGTACACGCGGCGCAGGCCAGCCGATACCGGCTTCGAGAATTCCAGCACCAGCAGGCGGCCCCCAGGTTTCAGCACGCGGAACATGTTCTGGAGCGCGGCTTCCTTGCGCGTCACGTTGCGAAGACCGAATGCGATGGTGATGCAGTCGAAACGCCGTTCCGGGAACGGCAGATGCTCGGCATCGGCCTGCACGAATCCGATGTTGCCGATGACACCCGCGTCCAGCAGCCGGTTGCGGCCCCGTTCCAGCATGGCGGCGTTGATGTCCGCCAGCACCACCGCGCCGGTCTCGCCGACCTGGGCCGCGAGACCGCGCGCCAGATCACCGGTGCCGCCGGCCAGGTCCAGCGCGCGCTGCCCCGGCTTGAGCCCGGTCTGTGCCAGCGCGAAGCGTTTCCAGAGGCGGTGGATGCCGAACGACATGAGGTCGTTCATCAGGTCGTAATTGCCGGCCACCGAGCTGAACACGCCCGCCACCCGCCGCGCCTTGTCCGCGACCGGCACTTCCTCGAAACCGAAATGGGTTTTTCCGCTGCCGGACATGCGTGGACATTGGCGGGACGGGGAAGGCATTCTAACAGCCGGTCCGCACTCCCGGCAGCCGGAATCAGCCGGCCTGCCGCGACACGCCGGCTTCCTCGAGGCGTTGCAGATAGCGGGCCCAGTTGGCTTCCCGTTCGCGGCCCAGTTCATACAGCACCGGCCAGGAATACAGGCCCGTGTCATGGCCGTCGTCGAAGATCAGGCGCACGGCATAGCTGCCGACCGGTTCGATGCCGGTGATTTTCACCCGTTCCTTGCCGACCTGCAGGATCTCGGTGCCGTGGCCGCGCACTTCCGCGGAAGGCGAAAACACGCGCAGGTATTCGAACGGCAGCTCGAACCGTGCGCCGTCGTCGAAGCTCACGGCAAGCACGCCGGCGGACTTGCGCAGGCGGATCTCAACCGGATGCGACACGTGCGTCACAGGATATACCGGCTCAAGTCCTCGTCCTTGACCAGTTCGCCCACCTGCTTGTCCACGTAGGCCGCATCAATCGTCATTTTCCTGCCGCTCTTGTCCGCGGCCTCGAAGGAGATGTTCTCGAACAGCCGCTCCATCACGGTGTGCAGGCGCCGCGCGCCGATGTTCTCGGTGCGTTCGTTGACCTGGAACGCGACTTCCGCGATGCGTTTCACGCCGTCCGCCGAGAATTTCAGCGTCATGCCCTCGGTTTCCATGAGCGCCGCGTACTGGCGCGTCAGCGAGGCGTCCGGCTCGGTCAGGATGCGCACGAAGTCGTCGCTGGTGAGCGCCGACAGTTCCACGCGGATTGGCAGCCGACCCTGCAATTCCGGAATCAGGTCGGAGGGTTTGGACAAATGAAATGCGCCGGAGGCGATGAACAGCACGTGGTCGGTCTTGATCATGCCGTACTTGGTGGTGACGGTGGTGCCTTCCACCAGCGGCAAAAGGTCGCGCTGCACGCCTTCGCGCGACACGTCGGCACCGTGCACGTCGCCACGGCGCGCGACCTTGTCCATCTCGTCAATGAACACAATGCCGTTCTGCTCCACGTTGTTGAGCGCCGCGAGCTTGATCTCGTCCTCGTCCACCATGCGTCCGGCTTCCTCGTCCGTGAGCAGTTTGCGCGCGTCCTTTATGCGCAGCTTGCGATGGCGCGTGCGGGTGTTGCCCATGTTCTGGAACAGGCTCTGCAACTGCTGGGTCATCTCCTCCATGCCGGGCGGCGCCATGATCTCCACGCCCACCGTGCTGACACTGACCTCGATCTCGATTTCGCGTTCTTCCAGTTCGCCTTCGCGCAGACGCTTGCGCATCTTCTGGCGCGTGTCGGAATCGGCGGGCGGTGCCGGCTCGTTGGCAAACCCGACCGCGGGCTGCTTGCGCGGCAGCAAGGCATCCAGGATGCGCTCCTCGGCGGCTTCCTCGGCGCGGGTCTGTACGCGCTGTTTGGCGTGCTCACGTTCCATTTTCACCGCGGCATCCGCGAGATCGCGGATGATGGCGTCCACGTCCTTGCCCACGTAGCCGACCTCGGTGAATTTCGTGGCCTCGACCTTGATGAACGGCGCGTTGGCGAGACGCGCCAGACGCCGTGCGATTTCGGTCTTGCCGACACCGGTGGGTCCGATCATGAGGATGTTCTTGGGCGTGATTTCGTTGCGCAGTGCGGGCTCGACCTGCATGCGGCGCCAGCGGTTGCGCAGGGCGATGGCTACCGCGCGCTTGGCCGCGGTCTGGCCGACGATGTGCTTGTCGAGTTCCTGCACGATTTCTCTTGGTGTCATTTCATACATGCTGTAATTGCCTTTCAAAAACTGTTGAGCGGCTGCGCCGCACCTTTTTATTGCGGGGTCCCGTCCCCGCGGACGGGGCACTTTCGTTTCGGCAAAAATGCCCAAAGCCGATTTCCACTCCCTCTCCCTCCGGGAGAGGGATGGGGCGAGGGTGCGGCAAGACACACTATGTCGAGGTTCCCGATCCTCTCCCCAAGGGAGGGGGAATTTTGAGACAAGTGCTACTTCAATTCCTCGATCGTCAGATTCCGATTGGTGTAGATGCAGATGTCGGCCGCGATGTTGAGTGCGCGCTCGGTGATGTCACGCGCCGCGAGTTCGGTGTTTTCCAGCAAGGCGCGCGCGGCGGCCTGCGCATACGGCCCGCCAGAGCCGATGGCCATGAGACCGTCCTGCGGTTCGATCACGTCGCCGTTGCCGGACACGATCAATGAAGCGCTGCGGTCCGCCACGCACAACAGCGCTTCGAGCCGGCGGAGCATGCGGTCGCCGCGCCAGTCCTTGGCCAGTTCCACGGCGGCGCGGGTCAGGTTGCCGCTGTGCTTGCCGAGCTTGTCCTCGAAACGCTCGAACAGCGTGAAGGCGTCGGCGGTGCCGCCGGCAAAGCCGGCCAGGACCTTGCCGTCGAAAAGCAGTCGCACCTTGCGCGCGTTGGGCTTCATCACGGTGTTGCCGAGTGTCACCTGGCCGTCGCCGCCGATGGCGACTGCGCCGCCGCGGCGTACGGACAGGATGGTGGTGCCGTGGAATTGCTCCATTACGAATGTCCTGCAAGGCTGATGGGGGAATTTTACCGCTCAATCGCCGGAGCGTTTCCTGGCGCGCGGGTGGGCCTGATCGTAGATGCGGGCAAGGTGCTGGAAATCAAGGTGGGTGTAAACCTGCGTGGTGCTGATGTTGGCGTGACCCAGGAGTTCCTGCACCGCGCGCAGGTCGCCGCTCGATTCCAGCAGGTGGCTGGCGAAGGAATGCCGGAACAGGTGCGGATAGACTTTCTGCTGGATGCCCTGCGCGCGACCGAGTTGCCTGAGCCAGACCTGCACGCTGCGGGGCCGGCAGGGACCGCCGCGCGGCCCCACGAACAGGGTGGTGTCGTCCGGTTTGGCGAATTCCGCCCGGCATTTGAGCCAGGCGCGGATGGCCTCGCGTGCGTGCCGGCCCACTGGCACCACGCGGGTCTTGGCACCCTTGCCGGTGACGGTGACGGTGGCATCGGTCAGGTTCAGGTCCGTCAGGCGGATGGACACCAGCTCCGCGAGGCGCAGGCCCGAGGAATACAACAGCTCCATGAGCGCGCGGTTGCGCACCGCCACCGCATCGTCGCCGGGAATGTCCAGCAGTCGCGCCATCTGGTCGGCATCCAGGGTGTCGGGCAGGCGTCGCGCGACTTTCGGCGCGCGCACTTCGTTGGCGGGGTTGTTGAGTGCCGCGTGTTCGCGCAGCAGGTAGTTGTAGAACGTGCGGATCGCGGCCAGCAGGCGCTGGATGCTGCGCGGCGACAGGCCGGCGCGATGCCGCGCGGCAATGAAGCTGCGCACCCGGTGGGTGTCCACGGCGCCCCAGTCGTGGATGTCCTGTTGCAGGCAGTAATCGCGGAATTGCGCGAGGTCGCGCGCATACGCCGCCGCGGTGTGCGACGACAGCCGTCGTTCAAGCGAAAGATGGGCGTGGAACTTTTGCAGCCAGTTAGCGAATGGCTCGCTCACGCCGGCAGCAGCGGGCGGATGGCCGCCGCGATGAGGTCGCCGATGCGCAGCAGGAACGCGGTGCCGAGCGTGGGGCTGAAGCGTTCTGTCTCATGGCTGCCGACCGCGAGCAGGCCGAGCTTGCCCTGTTCGCCGATCGGAATCAGCGCCGCGGACTGGATCTGTTCGGCCTGATCGCCAAACAGGAATTCCAGTTGCGGGGCGCGCAAGCGGCCGCAGAAGGGTTTGGCGGCCTTGAGCAGCTCGCGGAACTGTTCCAGACCGCCATCGTCCGGTTTGAGCCAGCGCGCCGGCCCGGCGTCGTCGCGGCGCGCGCTTGCATCGAACAGGAACAGCGTCACTTCGTCGGCACCGAAACGGCTGCGTAGTTCCTCCGCCAGCGCGTACAAGCGCTCCGGCAGGGCCTGGGCTTCCAGCAGCGCCAGCGCCAGCCGGTGGATGCGCTCGATCAGGGCATCGTTGGCGCGCGCGACTTCGATCAGGTCCACCAGTTTGCGTTCGGCCTGGCGGTGCTGCTGGCGCAGCACTTCCACCTGACGCTCGATGAGCGACACGGCGTGTCCGCTCGGGTGCGGGACTTTCAGGCGCGTGAGCAGTTCGGTGTGTGCGTCGAAGAAATCGGGGTGTGACAGCAGATAATCCGAAACCGTCTGCTCGGTTTCAGCCAGGTCGCGTACGCCGGTTTTGACTTCGATGCTCATGCGTCCAGTTGTCCGTCATACACCCGGTTGGCCGGGCCGCTCATCCACACCGGCTGGCCTTCGCCCTGCCAGCTTATCACGAGCCGGCCGCCGGCAAGTTCCACTTCCACGCGTTCGTCCAGCCAGCCCGAAAGCCGGCCCCACACCACGGCGGCGCACGCGCCGGTGCCGCAGGCCAGGGTTTCGCCGGTGCCGCGCTCGAACACCCTGAGCCGCATGTGCGTGCGATCCAGCCACTGGGCAAAGCCCACGTTGGTGCGTTTCGGGAAACGCGCGTGACGTTCGATTTTCGGGCCGAGTTCGGTTACCGGCGCAATGCGGGTGTCCGCCACATCCAGGATCGCGTGCGGGTTGCCCATCGAGACCGCGCCGATCTCGTAATCCTTGCCGTCCACGTCCAGGGTGTAGCTCACCGCGCGCTGGCGCGCCTCGAACGGAATCCGTGTCGGCTCCAGCACCGGCGCACCCATGTTCACGCGCACGTTGCGGATGTCGCGCACGTCCGCGACGAGCGGGCCGCCCAGGGTTTCGAGCATGAATTCCTCGCGTCCGCCGTTCAGGCCGGCTTCCGCGAGATAGCGCGCGACGCAGCGCGCACCGTTGCCGCATTGTTCCACTTCGCCGCCGTCCGCGTTGTAGATGCGGAAACCGGCGACGTGCGCGGCCTCATGCGGCGACTCGATCACCAGCAACTGATCGAAGCCGATGCCGAGGCGACGATCCGCCAGTCGGCGGATGGAGGCGGTGTCGAGCGGCACGGGCGTCTGCATGGCATCAATCACCATGAAGTCGTTGCCGAGGCCCTCCATTTTCGTGAATGCAGTCTTCATCGTTGTTTCAGTGTGGCGCGACGAGCGCGCGGTAATCCTTGTAGATACAACGGTCCATCACCACCAGCATGCCGGCGGCGCGTGCGCGTTGTGCGGCCGCTTCGTTCACCACGCCTTCCTGCAACCACAATGCCGGCAGTTTCAGCGCAATGCAGTCCTCCACGATGTCGTCCACGTGCTCCGGCGCACGGAACACGTCCACGATGTCCACCGGACCGGGCAGGCTTTTCAGATCCGGCACTGCCGGTTCGCCCAGCACCGCATCGGTCGCGGGCCGCACCGGGATGATTTTATAACCGAATCCCCGCATGGCCCGCGCCACGCCGTGACTCGGGCGCGCCGGATTGGGCGACAGGCCGACCACGGCCAGCGTGCGTGCGCCCTGCAACAGGTCGCGGATCCGGTCGGGCGCGGGGTTGGCGAAACTCATGCGCAGCGGACGTCGGGGTGCATGCTTACCATTATATAGACCGCTTCCGGCGGCTGCGGGACCGCCACACCAATTAAGGTAATCTAGGCATCCGTACCGTGGCCACGGAAGCCGGATGTGAAATACCGCGATCTACGCGATTTTGTCGCGCAACTGGAAAGCCGCGGCGAACTGAAGCGCATCGGCGTGGAAGTGGACCCGCGGCTGGAAATGACCGAGATCTGCGACCGCACGCTCAAGCGGGGCGGACCGGCGCTCTTGTTCGAGCAGCCCAAGGGCCATGCCGTTCCGGTGCTCGGCAACCTGTTCGGCACGCCGCGTCGCGTGGCGCTCGGCATGGGCCGCGAAGAACCCGGCGCTCTGCGCGAAGTCGGCGAACTGCTCGCCATGTTGCGCGAGCCGGAACCGCCCAAGGGTCTCAAGGACGCCTGGGAAAAACTCGGTGTCTTCAAGCAGGTGTTCCGGATGCCGGCCAAGGTGGTCGGCAAGGCGCCGTGCCAGAGCGAGCGCTTCGAGGGCGCGGATGTGGATTTGAGCCGCTATCCCATCCAGACCTGCTGGCCGGGCGACGTCGGGCCGCTCATCACCTGGGGCCTGACCGTGACGCGCGGCCCGCGCAAGGAACGCCAGAACCTCGGCATTTATCGTCAGCAGGTCATCGGCAAAAACCGCGTCATCATGCGCTGGCTGGCGCAGCGCGGCGGCGCACAGGATTTCCGTGACTGGCAAGAGCTTCATCCCGGCGAGCCGTTCCCGGTCGCGGTTGCGCTCGGTGCCGACCCCGCCACCATTCTGGGCGCCGTCACGCCGGTGCCGGACACCTTGTCCGAATACGCTTTCGCGGGCTTGTTGCGCGGCGCGCGCACCGAAGTCGTGAAATGCCTGTCCAGCGATCTCATGGTGCCGGCCAGCGCCGAGATCGTGCTGGAAGGCGTGATCCATCCCGGCGACGTGGCGGAGGAAGGCCCGTTCGGCGATCACACCGGCTATTACAACGAAGTGGAAAAATTTCCGGTCTTCACCGTCACGCACGTGACGCAGCGCGAACAGCCGATCTACCACAGCACCTACACCGGGCGGCCACCGGACGAGCCTGCGGTGCTTGGTGTTGCCTTGAACGAAGTGTTCGTGCCGATCCTGCGTCGCCAGTTTCCCGAGATTACGGATTTCTACCTGCCGCCGGAAGGCTGCTCCTACCGTATCGCCTGCGTCAGCATGAAAAAGCAGTATCCGGGCCACGCCAAGCGCGTCATGTTCGGCATCTGGAGTTTCCTGCGCCAGTTCATGTACACCAAGTTCATCATCGTCACCGACGACGACGTGAACGTGCGCGACTGGAAAGACGTGATCTGGGCGGTCACCACGCGCATGGATCCGGCGCGCGATTGCACCCTGATTGAGAACACGCCGATTGATTACCTCGATTTCGCCTCGCCCGTGTCCGGGCTCGGCTCCAAGCTCGGCCTCGACGCCACCCACAAATGGCCCGGTGAAACCGCCCGCCCGTGGGGCCGGCCCATCGTCATGGACGAGGCAGTCAAACAGCGGGTGGATGCGCTGTGGGAAACGCTGGGCATCGGCTGACACCGGCGGCGAAGCGATCCGCGGCTATACTTTGCCGAGGGCGAAAACGGCACCCACCGTGCCCACACCGGGAGGTTTCATGCGCACGATCATGGTCATGAATGCCAAGGGCGGCTGCGGCAAATCCACACTGTCCACCAGCCTCGCCGCCTATTTCGCCAGCCACTGGGAAGGTATCGTCAGCCTCGCGGATTTCGATCCCCAGGGTTCGAGCCTGGATTGGCTGGCCCAGCGCCCCGCCGAGCGCGACCCCATTCACGGTGTGGCCGCGCACAAGGAAGGCTTGCGGCATCTGGATCGCAACACCGATTTCCTCATCATGGATGCGCCGGCCCGCGCGCACGGCCCGGAGCTGACGCAACTGTTGCGACACACCGAAACCATCATCGTGCCGGTGTTGCCCTCGCCGATAGACATCAAGGCCGCCGGCAAATTCGTGACCGAACTGCTGAACAGCGGCAAGGTTGAGCGTCGCGACGTCAAAGTCGCCGTGGTCGCCAACCGCGTGCGCGAGAACCTGCTCGTCTTCGGCGAACTCGAAGCCTTCCTCGAAGGACTCAAGGTGCCGTTCATTGCCAGATTCCGCGACGCCCAGAATTACATCCGCGCCTATTCGCGCGGCCTCGGCATCCATGAACTGCCCGAATACCTCGCCTGGCCGGATTGGGAGCAGTGGGAACCGCTGATCAAGTGGCTGGAGAGCAAGCGAAGTCAGCCGTAAAAGTACCAACTTCTAAACTCGATATTAAGTGCGTGGATTTACGCTCGTTTCCGCGTACCGGTCCGGGAGCCGGTTTCAAAATCGAGGCGGCAAAGCCGCACTTCATCAAAACCTGGATTCCAGCTTTTCCCGGAAACCGCTCCTGCGTTTCCGGGACTTCCGCCATCCTGGCGGT
>DASSRV010000309.1:0-2335 GCA_035701605.1 Gammaproteobacteria bacterium | reverse complement strand
GCGCATGCGCAGACCATCGGCCAGGGTGGCCTTGTCAATGATCGTCCTGACCGGCTGGATGACCGTCGCCGGCGCGCAGGACGCCGGCGTCGAGCCGCTCGCTCCGAGTCCGGCGCAGGACGACACGACAAACGCGATGATGCAGGACCAGCCGCTCGGCGTCATTCCCCAGCCGACGCCCGAATCGCCCGGTCTGGTGACAGGCGTCACCCTGGGCGAGCTGTACACGGACAATTTGCGGCTGGCGGGTCCCGGCAAAGACAAGCAATCGAGCTGGATCACCGAGATCCAGCCATTCGTGAAAGCCGCCACCGGTGGCCCGCGCTTCAGCGGCATGGTCGATTTCTCGCTGACGGGTTACCTCTACACCGGTGGCTCGCATCGTCATCAACTTGCCCAGAACCTGCATACGCAGGGCACGCTCACGGTGCTGCCGGAGCATTTCTTCATCCAGGGCGCCGCGACCTATGGTCGCGCCGTGATCAACAATGAAATGCCCTCCGGCGCCGGCACTTTTTTCCTCGACAACAATCGTGCCAACATCGCTACCGCAAGCCTGAGCCCGTACTGGATCCAGGAATTCGGGAACGCCGGCACCGCGATGGTGCGCTATGCGCACGCGCGCGTCGTGTACAACACGCGCGGCATCCCCGGCGAGGGCCGCGCGTCGACCGGGCCAGTCAACCTGGACCACCCCGGAGAGAGCCGGACCCTCCTGGCCGGCGTCTCCAACGCCACCAGCGATGCCGTCCAGGCCACCCTGGTCAGTCCGGAAGGCCGCACCTTTGGCTGGGACCTGGGCTACTCCGCACAACGCATCGAGCGCGACCGCGGTGGCCCGGCAGCCAGGTTTGCCAGGGCGAAGGCCGGTATCTACTGGCAGGTGAACGCCGAGACCCGGCTGCTTGCCGACGCCGGCAAGGAGAACAAGTACCTGCCCGACGGTTCGGTGGAAATCCTGGCCGCACCGTTCTGGGACGCCGGGTTCCAATGGTCGGCCGCGCGCGACACGCTCAAAGTGCTGGTTGGCCATCGGTTCTATGGCCGCAGTGGTGAATTTTCCTGGACCCACACCGCTGCGCTGTTGCGCACCACCGTGCGCTACATCGAGCAACCCACCGACCTCAACCAGCAGTTGCTGGGACAGGGTTCGATCGGCATCGGATTGCCGCCGCCGACCGACGTCAACCAGATACCGTCACTGACCCAGCGGCGCATCTACCTGATGAAGCGCGCCAGCTTCTCGGCCGACTACGAAATGCCGCACGGACACCTGGGTTTGATGTTGTATGACGAATCCCGTCGCTACTTCACGCTGAACAACCAGCGCGAAAAGATCGCGAACGCGAGTCTTTCATGGCTGCTCGAGCTGGGCCCGTTTTCCACCTTGACGCCCACCGTCGGATGGCAGCGTTACCGTTACCTCGACGCGCACGTCAACTACACGCGCTACGTGCAAGTCGCGCTCGTCCACCAGATCAATCCGAGCAATTTCGGCAGCCTGCGCTATCGCAACGATTCGCGGAACGCCTACTTCGGCATACCCGGCGCACACGGTTATCGGGTCAACGTGCTTTTCCTTGAGTGGACCCACCTGTTCTGAGGCCGGCATGTACGAGGCGTTTTACAAATTCCAGGGCAAGCCCTTCCGGTTGACACCGGACCCGTCCATGCTGTTCCCCAGCAAGGGCCACAAGCGCGCCATGTCGTACCTGATGTACGGGTTCGAACAGGGCGAGGGATTCGTGATGGTCACCGGCGCCGTCGGCACCGGCAAGACCCTGCTGATCCAGAAGCTGTTCGAGGATCTGGCGCACCGCAACGTCACGGTCGCCAACATCGCCTCGGCCAATCTCGACAGCGAGGATGTCCTGCCGGCGGTCGCGTCCGAGCTGAACCTGCCGTTCGAGGGCCGCAGCAAGGAGGCCTTGCTGCACGACCTCAAGCAACACCTGGTGGCGCGCCTCGCCCGTCACTCACGCACCTTGCTGGTAGTCGATGAAGCGCAGACGCTCACGCCGGCTGCGCTCGAGATGCTGCGCATCCTCACCAACCTCGAACAGCGAGGCCGCGCGTTGCTGCAGGTTTTCCTGGTCGGACAGAGCGACCTGCGTGAAATCATCGTCGCGAACCGGATGGAACAACTGCGTCAGCGCATCATCGCGACCTTCCGGCTGGAGCCCATGGAGCCGGAGGAAAGCCGGGAATACATCCTGCACCGGCTGCACGCGGTCGGTTGGAAAAGCGATCCGCAATTGGATCCCGCCATCTTTGCCGGCGTCCACCACGCGAGTCGCGGGATTCCACGCAAGATCAACCTGATCATGGACCGGCT
>DASSRV010000308.1:0-3151 GCA_035701605.1 Gammaproteobacteria bacterium | reverse complement strand
TCTCCAGCACGTGCGCCAGCACCGGCGCGGAAAGGGCATACATTGAAATCGCCATGGAACGGCCTCCGGAAGCGGGAAGGGGATAACAACGACGCGCAGCCTAGCCCCCGTCGGCGGCTTGTGAAAAGGCCCGGAGGCGGTATCATCATGCGGGGCCGGCTGGCCTGACGGCGGCAGGCGCCCACTCAGATTCCGGATTGCCACCTGAATAGAGGAGTTCGTCATGTTCGATCGCAAGTTCCTCGACGCCTGGTCACCGCGCCTCCTGAGCGTGTTGCGCATCATTGTCGGTTTCCTGTTCATTGCGCACGGCTCTTCCAAATTGCTGCATTATCCCGGCGACATGGGCCACGTCGCCCTGTTCTCGCTGATCGGTTTGGCCGGTTTACTGGAACTGGTCGGCGGCGCGCTCATCATCCTCGGCCTGTTCACCCGGCCGGTCGCGTTCATCCTGTCCGGCGAAATGGCATTCGCCTATTTCATGGCGCATGCGCCCAGTGGTTTCTGGCCGTACCTCAATCACGGCGAAGCCGCCGTCTATTACTGCTTCACCTTCCTGTATTTCGCCGCGGCCGGCGGCGGCACCTGGGCACTGGATCGCTTCATCGGCCGAAAACGCGGTTGAATCAATTCAATCCCCCGAGCCAGCAACACCGTGTTGCTGGCTCGGGGGATTCGGGGTACTGTTTTTGTCCTCGTCTTTTGAGCAGAAACGTACTGTTGCCCGTACGCAGGCCTGATGTTTCATTTCTCACCTGATGGAGCTATCCGTGTACTCGATGAAAGCGATATTCCGGACGGTGTTTGCCTGTCTGCTCGTCTGCATCGGTCTGCCCGCCGTAGCCAATGAAGCTGCGCCCGTCCACCAGACTTTCACGCTGCATTCCGCGGTTTTGCACGAAGACCGGGTTATCAATGTGTACATGCCACCCGGTTATGCCGCACATCCGAAAACGCGTTATCCCGTGCTGTATATGCCTGACGGTGGCATGCAGGAGGATTTCCCGCATGTCGCGCGGGACGTGGATACGGCCATCCGTGCCAGCGAGATGCGGCCGATGCTGGTGGTCGGCATCGAGAATACCCAACGTCGTCGCGACATGACTGCGCCGACCGAGGTGGCCAGCGATCGCAAGATAGCCCCCAAGGTCGGCGGAGCGGCCGCCTTTCGTGCCTTCATCGCCGATGAACTGATGCCCGCCGTGCGGCAGCGTTACCGCAGCAACGGGCACACCGCGATTGTCGGCGAATCGCTCGCGGGCCTGTTCATCATGGAAACCTTCTTCGCACAGCCGAAGCTGTTCGATACTTACATTGCGCTCAGTCCCAGCCTGTGGTGGAACAACGAGGCCCTGGCACATGCTGCGGCTGCACGACTGAAAGCCTGGCCCCCCGGCTTGCAGCGCAGGTTGTATTTTTCTTCCGCGAGCGACGACATCATCGGCGATGCCCTGGACGTGTTGCAGGCCGCCTTGCGCAAGGATGCGCCAGCAGGACTGACTTGGCAGTACCAACACTGGCCTGAACTGAAACACGCCACGACTTACCGCGGTGCGTCGCCCATCGTATTCCGCAAGCTGTTCCCGTCGCAGTGATGGCATAGGGAAAACAGAACCTTCGACAGGAAATTATCGCTTGGCATGATATTTCTTCGCACGCGGTTCCTGAATTTGTTTGTCCGGATTCAGCCGGACGTGCTGCCGCAGCCAGGCAGCGAAATCCTTTTCCTTGAGTGCGCCTTCGGCGAGTGACACCATCGTGACGTACTTGTCTTCGTCACCGGCTTCGAATTCGACGTCGTTGAGCGCGAGGAACACGCGGTAGCAGACATGCGCGGTGCGTTTGTTGCCGTCCACGAACGGATGATTCTTGGCGAGCCCGTAGGCCAGACTCGCAGCCAGATCGGCCAGATCCGGCGCGGGATCACCGTAGGCATACAACTGCTGCGGGCGAGCGAGCGCGGATTCCAGCATGTTTTCGTCACGCACGCCCGAACTGCCGCCGTGCTCCGCGAGCTGGCGCTCATGGATTGCGAGGGCGAGCGGTTTCCCGATCCAGATAATCATGGCGGCGGTCACTGGGCCAGTTTGCGCAGAACATTACGATCCTTGCGCATCACTTTCTCCGCCACTTCCATCTGTTGCGCGAGGGTGGGGTCGTAGATGGTCAGCTTGATGCCGTCGGGGGTTTCCAGCGCGTACAGTTCGTCGCCTTTTTCCACGCGCAGGCGTGCCAGCAGCTCCTTGGGCAGGATGACGCCAGCGGAATTGCCGATGCTGGTGACTTTGAGTTTCATGCTGAGTGCCCGTTTCAATGTTATAACATACGTTATACTAACGTAGAGGACGGACGGATGGCAAGGCCTGGCGCCTGGATTGCAGTCCGGCATAATCCGGAACTCCCGTATTGAGCCGGGGTCACACAGAGCATTCGCCCATTCGGTACGACCCTGATTCCCTCTACGCCAACCATTCGAGGATGAACAGACATGAAACGCATCGGAGTCTTGTTTGCGGGCTGCGTCCTGACGCTGGCGTCGGCCATGCCGGTTCTGGCTGCGCAGGGGTTGCATTATCCGGCTGCGCCGCGTGACAAGGTGGTGGACGATTATTTCGGGACGAAAGTGCCGGCGCCTTACCGCTGGATGGAGGACCTGAACAGTCCGCAGGTCTCGAAATGGGTGGACGCGGAAAACGCGCTCACGGAATCGTATCTGGCGAAGATTCCGGAGCGCGCCTGGATGCAGGCGCGGCTGACCAAACTCTGGAATTACGAGAAGGTCGGTGTGCCGCAGCGTGAGGCGGGCAGGCTGTTTTTCAGCAAGAACACCGGCCTGCAGAATCAGTCGGTGGTGTTCGAGGCCGATTCGATGGGTGCGAAGCCACGCATGCTGATTAACCCCAATACCCTGTCGGCGGACGGCTCCGTGGCCTTGCAGGGCTATGTGCCTTCGCACGACGGACATTATCTCGCGTATGCCCTGTCGCAAGGCGGTTCGGATTGGGAGACGATCCACGTCCGCGACATCGGAAGCGGCAAGGACACGAGCGATGCCGTGCACTGGGTGAAGTTCTCCGGAATTTCCTGGACCCGCGACAGCAAGGGTTTTTTCTATTCGCGTTATCCTGAACCGCCCAAGGGCGAGGCGATC
>DASSRV010000307.1:0-2090 GCA_035701605.1 Gammaproteobacteria bacterium | reverse complement strand
ACGCTCACGGCATCGCCCAGCGCGATGTCGGTGACACGTAGCGGACTTTTGGATGACGGACGCGACGCACTCGCCAGCACCGTGCCCTGTTTGCCGGTAATGACAATGGACTCGATGTCCGGCTCCCGCATCGCGGAATTGATCAGGTCCTGGAGCAGTTTGCGGTTGCCGGAGAACACGCCGTACTCGCTGGCGATGGCGAGCTGGCTGCTGAGTGATTGCCCCAGATTCTGACGCGAACGCTGCAAGTCCTGCACGCGCACGTGTGCGACATAGATGCTGAGCGTGCCGCCGAAAATCAGCAACGGCAACAGCGCCAGCAGCAGCAGTCTGGCGCGGATGCTCCAATTGCGGATATTGAGGTACTGCTTCATGGTGCCACCTGACGCAGTTGGCGTTCCAAGTCTGCCTTGTCCGGCAACGGGATGTCGAGCGCCCGCGCCACGTCCGGGTTGAGGCCCACTTCGAAATAGCGTGGATACACGCCACGTGCAGGTGAAACGGGCTTTTGTACCAATTCCGCAGCCTGGCGTGCGATTTGCTCAGGCGTGGAATACACCCCGGCAATGGCGCCCGCATGCACCAGCGCCGCGGAATAACCGATTACCGGGATGCGGTAACGGAACGTGGTCAGCAGCAGCGGCGACAGTGAATAACGGTTGTACACCGAGGCGTCCGGCAGCGCCAGCAGGACGTCGGCGCGATCCAGCAGCGTGGCCAGTGCCGGCAAGGGGGTGTCGGCACCTGGAGCCATGTTCGCGACCCGCAGCTTGAGGTGGCTTGCCTGTGCGGCATTGCGCAGTGCCGGTTCTTCAACCGCCGATACCGGGCCGAGCAACACGCCGATTTCCGCGGCTCGCGGCAACACCAGCCGGGTCAGCGCCAGACAGCGCGACAGGGGTTGGTCCAGGTAGATGTATGTCAGGCGGGATGCCATCCGTGGGGCGGGTTTGAACTGCTCTACTGCGTAACGCGGCACCAGTACGCTCAGAATCGAAGCAGAGGTGCCGCTGCGGATCGCGCTTTGCGTTGCTCCGGTGCCGACCGTGACCAGCAGATCGCCGGCATCGAACCGTTCCAACCGGGCAGAGGCTTCCTCCCCGGCGATCAGGATACTGACGGGAGTGGTGACTTTGCCCGCATCCAGATCGTGCGTGAACGCGCGCGTGAATTTCTCATACGGGCCGCCGGCCTTGCTTTGCAGCACCGTGATGTGCGCGGGCCGGTCCGACGCCGAGACTTCTGCCGCCAGCAGACAGGCCAGAATCCACAGCAGCGGGATGAGCATGCCGCGCAACGCGGGAGCGTGCATGCGGGAGAAGCGGTTGTGACGTATCCCTTCCATGAGTGTCAGTCCGTCAGAAGTGCGTTTCGAGCCCGAGCAGGATTGCTGGCTCGAAACGGTTCACATACTTGAAATCCTGGTAACTGCCGAGCACGCTTTGCAGGGTGACGCTGACGCGCGCATCCGGGGACAGGGTGCGGAACGGCGCGGACAGCATCAGGTCGAGGCGCCGTTGGGCGCCGATGTAGGTGGCGGTATCCAGCCCCCACATGGGGCTGGTGAAATAGAACGCCGCGCTCAGGTTCACGTCATTGTCCAGCGTATGCAGTGCCAGGGCCGAGAAATTGTGGAACGGGGCACTGGTGCCGACCTCGGCGCTGTTGATATCTATATAGGAATAATTGACCACCAACCGGGTATCCGGCGTGGGCCGGTAATTCAGTTGCAGTTCGCCGCCGGTCAGGTTGGCGCGCCCTGCATTGCTGAAATTCTCGGCGATGCCGTTGAAGTTGTCGCCCGCCACCGGGATGTTGCTGAAGACGATGAGATCCCGGATGCGACCGTGGAAGACCCGTGTATCCAGCCACAGTTCCGGCGTCAGGAATTCCCCCACATAGCCGAAATCCACGCTGCGGATGCGCTCGGGCGCCAAGTTGCCGTTGCTCAGCAAGACCTGCTCGAATACCGGGCCGGCTTCAAAATGCTGGTCCGCCATCTGCTCGATGGCAATGGGATTGCGGGTGGCCTCTGAAACCGAAACGCGCAGGGTATGGCCGGGCGTCATGATGTAGTTGAGCGAGGCGCC
>DASSRV010000306.1:0-7220 GCA_035701605.1 Gammaproteobacteria bacterium | reverse complement strand
AGGAAGAGATACGCAAGGACCTGCCCCCGATTGCCATCGGCAAGCCCGGCTTCGACGACCAGGACGGCGGAAGCGGCAGCATCCAGTTGCAGCTCAGTGGCGAATCCACCACCGTGCTGGAGGGCCTGGCGGACAGCGTGACGCGTGTACTGGGACACATTCCCGGGCTGGTGGACGTGCGCGCCGATGCCCTGACCGGCACCCGGGAAATCCACCTTTACGTGAACCCGGAACGCGCACGACGTGCGGGGCTGGATGCCTTGCAGGTCGCAAGCGCGGTGATGGTGGTGTTGCGCGGCGAACAGCTTTCCCGGTTCCGGGATAAGGATGGCGAGATTGACATCCGTCTGGCCTACCGGAAAAGCGACCGCCAGACGCTCGATCAGTTGCGCAACCTGCAACTCTACAATGCCCAGGGTCAATCCATCCGGCTCGATGCCGTGGCGGATTTCAGCGTCAGCGACGGCCCCACCAGCATCGAGCACCAGAACCGTTCCACTTCCATCAGCGTGAACATCGGGCTGGCGCCCGACCACACCTTCGATGAAATGCGTCCGCTCATCAAGGGCGCGCTCGACAACCTGGCCTTCCCGCCCGGCTACCAATGGCAGTTCGGTCAGGGCGTGCAGCAGCAGGACGAATCCGCACAGACCATGGTCACCAACATGCTGCTGGCGGTGCTGATGATCTACATCGTGATGGCGGCGCTGTTCGAATCGCTGCTGCACCCTGCCGCGATCCTGAGCGGCATCCTGTTCTCGATTTTCGGGGTGTTCTGGTTCTTCCTCATCACCCGCACCACCTTCGACATCATGGCGATGATCGGCATCCTGATCCTGATGGGCGTGGTGGTGAACAACGGCATCGTCATGGTGGACCACATCAACCAGTTGCGTCGCGAGGGTTGGTCGCGCTTCGCGGCCGTGGTGCAGGGCTCCAGTCACCGCCTGCGACCGATCCTGATGACCATGGCCACCGCGATCCTTGGCCTGGTGCCGCTTGCGGCCGGAAACACCCAACTGGGCGGTGAAGGACAGGGACCGCCCTACTTCCCGATGGCGCGCGCCATCATCGGCGGGCTGGCGTTCTCAACTGCCGTGAGCCTGCTGGTACTGCCGACCATTTACGTGCTGCTGGATGACCTCGGCATGTGGTCGGCGCGCGTGTTCAGGGAAGCACGCGGACTGCCGGCCGCGGCACAGACTGCACAACCCGTCGAGGAATGATCCGCGTCAGTCCGCGGTGATGCCGCTGACCTGTGCCTGCGGTTTCTGTTCGGCCTTTTCCGGCGGCTTGAGCAGCAACGTCTGGATGTCCCAGTAATTCTGTGCCAGTACGTTGAGCGCGACGGCGCGTGCTTCCGCGTCAATGGTCGGCGCCGTCTGCGAGGACGGCATCAGGTAATCGAGGCAGGACTCTTCCGGGATCGTGTCCTCGTCCCCCTTGTAAACAGCTTTCCCGCGCAGAAATTCAGTACGATGCTTGAGCTTGTCAGGGCGCGTCTTGTCGTGGCGCAGCTTCATCACCACTTCGTACACCTGCGTGCCGGCCTTCAGGCATTCGTTGGCCATGCCGAAATTCACGTCCGACACGGATTTGGCGGCGGCATTGCGCGCCATGTCGGCAATGTTGTGCTCGGTAAAGTGCAGGTACAGGTATTGCGTCAGCGACAGCAGCGCCAGATTGATGGCGCGTCGTGCCGGAATCCCGATGCCGCCCCAGGCAGGTGGCTTGAGCTGCTTGGTCTGTTCAATGCGTGCGAGGATGTCGCGTTTCTTGCTTTCCAGCGGCGGCAACAGCTCACGCGCATTGATGATGTCGTTCTCGGCGCGCTTGCGTTTGCCACGATGCCAGAAGCGGGTCAGTTTCGTCAGGCTTTGCTGTATCTCGCTGATACCGCTCTGTACCGACTCCAGTTCCCGATCCACGCCCATGAGTTGCTTGGCGAACTCGCCGATGCGCGCCTTGCGGTCACGTTCGAAATCCTCGATGAACTTGTTGCGCTCCACCTGATCCTGACGGGTGCTGAGATCCTCCGCCAGCGCCCGAATCTGATTGCGACAGGTATTCCACACCGCCTGCAGGCGGTAATACAGGATCGCGCTCTGCCCTTTCTCCGGATCCGACAGCATCTGTTCCAGCGTGGTCAGTTGACGCTGTGCCTCGCCGTAACGGCGGCCGAGATCTTCCACGTCGGCCTTGAGGACGTCGCGCTCCGCGCGTACCTCATCCAGTTCGCGCTTGAGCAGGTTGCGGTTCGCGAATATTTCGACCAGTTGGTCATGGCGGTCGGACGCGTCGCCGGCCTTGCCCGGCTTCGATGCGCCCGCATCGGCTGATTTCGGTTTCCCGGACACGCACGGCTCTCCTTCAAGCCCGTTCAAGCCGCGCCACACTAGCACAGAAGCCAATGGGAAACAGTGACCCGGATAGACTATTGCGGATGGACTCGAACTACTTTTGCGGGGCGCCGCCCGCCGGGTTGTCCAGCCGACCGGCCGGTCGGGGATTCAGGGCGTGCCGAATACGTGACGCTGATCGAGGCAGTATTCCAGCCACTTGTTCAACAGGATATTGAGCGACCAGCGCTGTTGCAGGGGGGTCCCGAGCGGTGACAGCAGCCCGCTCAAGGCCGCGTGCCGGGGCCGCTCGCAGCAACTGATCGCCTCCACCAACCGCGCATCGTGATAGACGCGCAACAGAAGATCGGGGTCGCGCTGGATACCCTGCGCGGACTCGAAATGGTAGCTCAGGCGCAGCGAGGTGGTATAACGGCAGCGCTCCACACGGGTGAGGTGCAGGTTCAGATCCGTGTCGCTCACGGAAACCATGTACGCCGGCAACACCGCCAGATTCCCCAGCAACTGCCGCAGGCGCGCATGATTGCTTTCATACAGCGCCATCAGACCTGCAAAACTGCGTGGCCTGACCAGCCGGATTCGATGCCTGACGGTTTCTACAAACATGGCCGGACTATATCATAGGCAATCACGACGGCAGACTTGGCAAACCACCCGTCACCGAGGCATGATAATGGTTCTCACCGTCTCCACCCGGCCGTTTCCCGACCAGCAGCCCGGCACCGCGGGATTGCGCAAGCCGGTGCGCGTCTTCAGGCAGCCGCACTACCTCGAGAATTTCCTGCAAAGCGTGTTCGATACCTGCCCGGAGTTGCGCGGCGCGACGTTGGTGGCGGGTGGTGACGGACGCCATTACAACCGCGAGGCCATCCGGATTCTGCTGCGCATGGCGGCTGCCAACGGCGTACGCAACATGGTGCTCGGCCAGGGCGGTCTGCTGTCCACGCCGGCGGCATCGCTGCTGATTCCGCACGTCAAGGCCGCCGGCGGTTTCATTCTGACTGCCAGCCACAATCCCGGCGGTCCGGAGGGCGACTTCGGCATCAAGTTCAACACCGCGAGCGGCGGACAGGCTTCCGAAACACTCACCAACCGCATTCATGCGCGCAGTCTGGAACTCGATCGCTATCTGATTCTGGATTCCATGGAACCGGTTGACATTGATCGCCCCGGCACCTGTCAACTCGGTGACATGCGCATCGAGATCGTGGATCCGGTACAGCATTATGCCGACACCCTGGAGCGCCTGTTCGATTTCGCACGCATTCATGCACTGTTGCAACAACCCGGTTTCCGGTTGCGTTTCGATGCCCTGCATGCCGTTACCGGTCCCTATGCGCGGGAAGTGCTCGTGAACCGGCTGGGCGCCCCGGCCGACAGCCTCCTGCATGCTGCACCGCTGCCGGATTTTGGCGGCGGTCATCCCGATCCCAATCCCCATGATGCGGCGACATTCGTGCAAGGTTTCATGGGTACGGATGCCCCCGCCTTCGGTGCCGCGTCCGACGGCGATGGCGACCGCAACATGATCCTGGGTCCCGGCGTGGTGGTATCGCCCGGCGACAGTCTGGCGGTGCTGGCGGCCAACGCACATCTGATACCCGGCTACCGCGACGGCCTCGCGGGCGTGGCACGCTCGCTGCCCACCAGTCACGCGGTGGACCGTGTCGCAGGCAGGCTTGGCATTGACTGTCACGAAACGCCGACCGGCTGGCGCTTTTTTTGCAATCTGCTGGACGCGGGGAAAATCACGCTGTGCGGCGAGGAAAGTTTCGGCACCGGCAGCAGCCATGCGCGCGAAAAGGACGGCTTGTGGGCGGTGTTGTTCTGGCTCAATCTGCTGGCGGTGCGCGGACAATCGGTGCAGGAGATTCTGGCGCAGCACTGGCGGGAGTTTGGCCGCGATTTCTTTCAGCGCGAGGATTACCACTTTTCGGACGCGGCACGCGCGCAGCGCATGATGCAGGAACTGAGTACGCGCCAGCCGAATCTCACGGGTGGGCAATCGGGCGGGCGGCGCATCGTGCAAGCCGACAGTTTCACCTATCACGATCCGGTGGACGGCAGCGAAAGCCGCAACCAGGGCCTGCGGATCGTGGCCGAGACCGGCGAGCGTATCGTGTACCGCTTGTCCGGCACCGGCACACAGGGCGTAATCCTGCGCGTGTACCTGGAACGGCACGAGCCGGATGCGACGCAACACGCGCAATCAGCCGCAGTTGCGCTCGGCGGCCTGTCACGCCTGGCACATGAGATTGCGCGACTGGAACAATTCGGCCTGAGCGAACCGGACAGCGTGACCTGAGCAACGCACGCAAATTCAATAGCGCCGTTTGATCCCAGTCTGGTGCAGGATGGTGCTGGCGATTTCCTCGATGGACGGGTGCGTGGTGTTCATGTGCGGCACGCCGGCGGCGAGAAAAATGCCTTCCGCCTGCTGCACTTCGTAGCGCACCTGGTCGGACGAGGCGTAGCGGCTGTCCGGTCGGCGCTGGTGGCGAATCTGTTGCAGCCGCACCGGCTCGATGGTCAGGCCGTAGAGCTTGCCGCGATACGGTGTCAGCGCATCGGGCAGGCGCCCGCGCGCGAGATCCTCGTCGGTGAGCGGATAGTTCGCGGCGTGGATGCCGAACTGCAACGCCAGATACAGACAGGTCGGGGTTTTCCCCGAGCGTGACACCCCCACCAGAATCACGTCGGCCTCGGGGTAATGCCGGGTACTGATACCGTCGTCGTTGGCAAGCGCAAAATTCACCGCCTCGATACGCTGGATGTAGGCGGCATTGTCCGCCGAAGCATGCGCGCGGCCCGCAGTGTGCGAGGATTTCATGCCCAGCTCGCGCTCCAGCGGGCCGATGAAGGTGTCGAAGAAATCGAGGTACAGGGCCTCGCTCTGCTGGACAATGACGCGCATGGCGTCATCCACCAGGGTGCTGAACACGATGGGCCGCACGCCATCCGTCACCCCGGCCGCATTGATGCGCTGTACCGCCTCTTCCGCCTTGGCGACGCTGGCGATGAACGGCAGGGTGATTTGCCGGAAACCGGCGCCGTTGAACTGGCTCAGCAGACTGCGGCCCAGGGCTTCGGCGGTGATGCCGGTACGGTCCGAAACGAAAAAGACACTGCGCTGTTTTTCCATGCTGCTGCTATCTGGGATAATGGCGGGGCCGCCGGGGCGGCGGCCAAGTATACCCTCTCGGTACCCGGCACCCGCATTTAAGGACCGCTTCATGGATCAGCGCTACGTAATCGGTTTCGAACAGCTCGGCATGGGCGACGTGCCCCGGGTCGGCGGCAAGAATGCCTCGCTGGGCGAGATGATCAGTCATCTGACCCGGCTCGGCGTCTCGGTGCCGGGTGGTTTTGCCACCAGCGCGGATGCCTACCGCGAATTCCTGGGGCAGGGCGATCTGGCCCAGCGCATCGCGCGTGAACTCGCCAGGCTGGATGTCGAGGACGTGGTGGCGCTGGCCGATACCGGCAAGCGCATCCGTCAGTGGATTCTCGAGCTGCCCTTCCCGCCCGCGCTGGAACAGGGCATCCGTGAGGCCTACGCGGCACTGGTCGCGCAATCCGGCAAGGAGATTTCCGTGGCGGTGCGATCCTCCGCCACCGCCGAGGATCTGCCGGACGCCTCGTTTGCCGGACAACAGGAGACCTTCCTGAACGTGCGCGGCATCGAACAGGTGCTGCAAGCGGTGAAGGACGTGTTCGCCTCGCTGTTCAACGATCGCGCCATCGCCTACCGCGTGCATCACGGTTTCGATCACGCCGAGGTGGCACTTTCGGCCGGCATCCAGCGCATGGCGCGCAGCGATCTCGGCGCTTCCGGCGTCATGTTCACCCTCGACACGGAATCGGGTTTCGATCGCGCGGTGTTCATTACCGCATCCTACGGGCTTGGCGAGACCGTGGTGCAGGGCGCGGTGAACCCGGACGAGTTCTATGTGTACAAGCCGGCGCTGGCGGCCGGCAAGTTTCCCATCGTGCGCCGCAATCTCGGCAGCAAGGCCATCATGATGATCTACGGCGAGGAGACCGGGCACGGCAAATCCGTCAAGACTGTGGACGTACACAGCGAAGCACGCCAGCGCTTCTGCATCGGCGACGAGGACGTGATCGCACTGGCCAGACAGGCCGTCATCATCGAGCAGCATTATCAGCGCCCCATGGACATCGAATGGGCGAAGGACGGCGCCGACGGCAGGATTTACATTCTGCAAGCACGCCCTGAAACGGTGAAAAGCCGCAGCCAGAGCATCGAGCGTTACAGCCTGAAGCGGCGCGGCCCGGTGCTGGCGGAAGGCCGCAGCATCGGTCAGAAGATCGGGGCCGGCCAGGCCAAAGTGATTGATTCCATCAGCGAGATGAACCGCATCCAGGCCGGCGACGTGCTGGTGACCGACATGACCGACCCCGACTGGGAGCCGATCATGAAACGTGCCGCCGCCATCGTCACCAACCGCGGCGGGCGCACCTGCCACGCCGCCATCATCGCGCGCGAACTCGGCATTCCGGCCGTGGTCGGCTGCGGCGACGCCACGCGCAAGATAAAGGACGGTCGCGCCGTCACCGTATCCTGCGCCGAAGGCGACACCGGCTACATCTACGACGGCCAGCTTGAATTCGAACGCCGCGAGATCAATCTTCAGAAGATGCCGGCCGCACCGCTCAAGATCATGATGAACGTCGGCAACCCGGACCTCGCGTTCGAGTTCGCGCAGATCCCCAACGCCGGGGTCGGCCTGGCGCGGCTGGAATTCATCATCAACAACGAGATCGGCGTGCATCCCAAGGCCTGCCTCGAGGCGGCAACGCTGCCCGCGGAACTGAGGCAGGCGGTGGAGCGCGCGGCCC
>DASSRV010000305.1:0-13923 GCA_035701605.1 Gammaproteobacteria bacterium | reverse complement strand
GGAAACGAATACCAGTGTCACCCGCATCAGGCTGTGGCCCCGTTCGCGTGCGCGTGCATCCTTGCGTTGCTCGGCCACGCCGCGTGGCTCGGTTTGACCGTCAGGAGCGGTGCCCTGATCGTGCCAGGGCAGGTGCTGGCGGGCGCGTCCGACCAGCCAGAGTCCGCCCAGCCACAGGAGCGCGATCAAGACGGAAGGCGGCGTCATGCGGTAAGCAATCAATTCACCGGGCAGTTGTGTCCCGATCAGGACCACGGCCAAGACCGCGATCACCAGCAAGCCCTCGACGACCAGCACCAGGGAGGCCGCGCGATAACTCAAGGGCGCCGTGCGCCCGAGTCCGAAGATGTCGAGCAGAACCAGAACGGCGGTCTGGATCGCAATGCCGCCCAGAATATTGCCGATGGCGAGGCCGAGATCATGCGACAGCGCCGCACTGGCCGTGATGGCGATCTCCGGCAGGTTGGTGACGAAGGCGAGCAGAATCAGACCGCCCAATGCTTCGCCGAGTTTGAGCCGGGTGGACAACACATCGGTGGTGTTGGACAGGAAAATCCCGGCAATCCAGACCGCGGCGGCAGAGAGCGCAAACACGCCGAGTGCGGCCGGGAACGAAAGTGTGTTGAGCATGCTCGAACCCCCTCGTAATTATTGACTCAAGGTGCGGCGGGCTTTTCCCGCATGAACGCATCCGGGCCGACGTTGAATTGCAGCAGTTTGCATTCCAGCGCGCCGTTATAGAAGGTATTGCGCTTCACGGCGCGCAGGCCGGTGTGCTTGCCGAGTTCGGCATGGCCGGTGATGAATCCGGCATGCCAGCCGAGGCACTGGTTCTTGAGCCAGTGTCCGAGTTCCGCATACAGCGGGGCGAGGGTCGCGACTTCACCCAGGCGCTCCCCGTAGGGCGGGTTGGTGAGCACCAGACCGGGCGTCAGACGCGGGGGCAGGCGGGTGTCGGCAAGCGCCGTCGGCCGCAGGCGCAGCGCATCGCCCAGACCGACACGCGCGGCATTGCGGCGGGCAATTTCGATGGCACGCCGATCCTGATCGAAGCCGAGCAATACCGGAAGCTTGCGCAGGCCCGCGTGCCGACGTCGGCGCGCGTCCTGCAACACCTTGTCCCAGGTCGCGGCATCGTGCCGCAGCCAGCGCGAGAATCCCCAGCGTGTCCGCCACAGTCCCGGTGCGATGTCGCCGGCCATCAGCGCCGCTTCGATGACCAGCGTGCCGGAGCCGCACATCGGATCCGTGAAACTGCCACCGGCGGCCGCAATGGCCGGCCAGCCGCATTTGAGGAGCAGCGCGGCGGCGAGATTCTCCTTGAGCGGGGCGGCCACGCTTTCCACGCGATAACCGCGCTGGTGCAGGCTGTCGCCGGACAGGTCAATGCTGAGCGTGGCGATGCCGCGGTGCACGTGACAGTTGATGAGCACGTCGGGTTGTTCGCGGTCCACGTCGGGACGGCGGCCGAAGCGCTCGCGCAGGCGATCCACCACGGCATCCTTGATGCGCTGCGCGCCATAGTGCGTGTGCGTGATGCCGGGCACCACACCGCTGAACTGCACGGCGAGGCTGCCGTCCGGCGAAATGTCCTGTTCCCACGGCAGCGTGTTTACCGCGGCATACAGACCGTCACCGTCCGCGACCGGAAAACGCGTCACCGGGAACAGTACCCGGTTTGCGCTGCGCAACCACAGGCAGGCACGGTAGGCGAGCGCGGGCGGGCCGGCAAAACTCGCACCGCCGCGTTCCTCTTTCACTTCTGCCGCCCCTAGGGCGCGCAGCTCATCCGCCACAATCGGTTCGAGTCCCTTCGCGGCCGTGGCGAAGAAACGGTAATGCGAAGGTTTGGCGGTGCGGCGCGGGGCGGGCATCGGGATAGGGTACAGTGATGCGCTGTCGCCGCCCAGAACCGTGCCGGACATGCCGCCAGCCGCAGTCATTCCCGAAGCCTTGCGCAGTTCCACCGAACGGGCAATCGAAGCCTGTCCGGGGCTGGACCAACTGCCGGAAGCGGTGCGTGCCGCGTTGCCCCGCGTGTGGGCGTGCAGCGAGTTCGTGGCGCGTGCCTGCCGGCAGGATGCAGCCCTGTTCGCGACGCCGGCGTGGCTTGCGGCACTGATGCAGGCCGGTTCACCCGCGACGCGGGTGCGTGCGGCGCTGGCCGGGGTCGGGGATGAAACCGCGCTGTTGCACGTGCTGCGCACGCAACGCCGTCGGGAGATGTTGCGCATCGCCTGGCGCGATCTCGCGGGCTGGGCCGATCTGGAAGAAACCCTGCACGATCTGTCCGATCTCGCGGACGCCTGCACGGATGGCGCGCTCGCGGCCCTGTCGCGCTGGCATGCCGAGCGCCACGGCAGCGCACGCAATGCGCACGGCGTGCCGCAGTCGCTGGTGGTGCTGGGCATGGGCAAGCTCGGCGCGCGCGAATTGAATTTTTCCTCGGACATTGACCTGATTTTCTGTTACCCGGAGAACGGGCGCAGCGACGGCGAGCGTCCGCTCGACAACGAGGAATATTTCACGCGCCTCGGTCAGCGTCTGATCCGGACGCTGGATCAGGTGAACGAGGACGGCTTCGTGTTCCGCGTGGACATGCGTCTGCGTCCGTTCGGCGAGGCCGGACCGCTGGCCATGAGCTTCAGTGCGCTGGAAACCTATTACCAGAACCACGGCCGCGACTGGGAGCGCTATGCGCTGGTCAAGGCGCGTCCGGTGGCCGGCGACGTCCGGCAGGGCGAAGCGCTGCTCGAAACCCTGCGTCCCTTCGTGTACCGGCGCTACCTGGATTTCAATGCTTTTGAAGCCTTGCGCGAAATGAAGCACCTGATTGATCAGGACGTGGTGCGTCGCGGGCTGGAGGACAACATCAAGCTCGGACGCGGCGGCATCCGTGAAATCGAATTCATCGGTCAGGTGTTCCAGTTGATCCGCGGCGGTCGCGAAGCGCCGTTGCGCGCGCGCGGCCTTCTCGCGGTGCTGCATCATCTGGGCGCGCACGGTTACCTCAAGGAGCATGAAGCGCAGGAACTGGCAGGCGCGTACGTTTTCCTGCGCCGCGTCGAGAACCGCCTGCAAATGGTGCGCGACCAGCAGACGCACGATCTTCCGCATGACGAACTGGAACGCGCGCGGCTGGCTCTCAGCATGGGCTTCGAGACCTGGCCGGCGTTTGCGACCGCGCTGGAGCGTGAGCGCCGCCGGGTACAGCAGTTGTTCGATGCGGTGTTCGCGGCGCCGCGCGCCGTGCGTCAGACCGCGCCGCAGGAATCCCCGTTCGCGGCCGTGTGGCGCGACGTGTCATCCTCTCCGGAAGCCGCGGCCGTGCTGGAAAACCGGGGGTTTCGGACACCGACGGAAACCCTGGGGCTGCTGGTGCAGTTGCGCGAAGGCCCCCTGCTGCGTGCGCTGAACGAACGTGCGCGGCATCGCATGGACGAACTGGTGCCGCGGCTGCTGGACGTGGCCGCTACCAGCGAAGCGCCGGATCAGACCCTGCAACGTCTGTTGCGCGTGGTGGAAGCCATCGCCAGGCGTTCCGCCTATCTGGCGCTCCTGGTGGAGCGCCCCACGGTGCTGGAACATCTGGCGCGGCTCGCCGCGCACAGCGCCTGGCTTGCGGACATGGTGGCGCGTACGCCGCTGCTCCTGGACGAGCTGATTGATCCGCGCGTGTTCAGCGAATTCCCGTCACGCGAATCGCTGCACGCGGAACTGGAGAATACCTTGCGCGGTGTGGATGCGGACGATCTGGAAGCGCAGATGGACGCGCTGCGCCAGTTCCAGCAGACCGCGGTGGTGCGGGTGGCGGCGGCGGACATTGCGGGCGACGTGCCCTTGATGAAAGTCAGCGACTTCCTGACCTGGATTGCCGAGCAGGTGATCGGCGAAGCGTTCCGCATCGCGTGGCGGCACCTGACCGCGCGTCACGGCGAACCGCATTGCCGGGATGCGCGCGGCGAGCGGCCGGCGCGTTTTGCGGTCGTCGCCTACGGCAAGCTGGGCGGCATCGAGCTCGGTTACGGCTCGGATCTGGATCTGGTGTTCCTGCACGACAGTACGGGCGAAGCGCAGGCGACGCGCGGCGAGCGTGCACTCGACAATCATGAATTCTTCACGCGCCTGGCGCAGCGCATCATCAACATCCTGTCGGTGCCGACCACCTCCGGCATGCTGTATCAGGTGGACACGCGCCTGCGACCCAGCGGCTCGGCCGGTCTCATGGTGAGTTCGCTCGATGCCTTCACGCGCTACCAGCACGAACACGCCTGGACCTGGGAACATCAGGCCCTGCTGCGCGCGCGACCGGTGGCGGGCGATGCGGACCTGGGCGCGGCTTTCGATGCGCTGCGCCGGGAGATTCTGGGCCGGCCACGCGACGCGGAAAAACTCCGGCACGACGTCGCGGACATGCGCGCGCGCATGCTGGCCGAACACGCGCATGCCGACGACGGTTTCGACCTCAAGCTGGATGCCGGCGGGCTCACCGACATCGAATTCCTGGTGCAATACCTGGTGCTGCACCATGCCGCGGCGCACCCGGCGCTGCTGGACTGGACCGACAACATCCGCAATCTCGACGGCCTGATGGAAGCCGGCATCCTGGATGCGGAGCGGGGCGGCTTCCTGGCCGACACCTACCGTGCGTTTCGGCGCATCGTGCACCGCGCCGCGCTGGAAGGCCGCACGCCGCGCATCGCCCCCGCCGCCGGCGAGCCGGGGCGCAGCCGGGTGCGGGCGCTGTGGCAGGAATACATCGGCACGCCCGCGGCGGCCGGGAAGGGCTTGGTATAATCGCGTTCCCCATCCGCCGCATGACGAGGTTTCCCGTGGGCGCAGCCGTTGCGAACCAGACCGGGCAGCAGGCCCCCAATGCCCGCCGCCATTACGACGTGCGTCGCAGCGAACTGCCGCTGCACTGCCCCACGCAGGGCATGAGCGTGTGGAACTCGCATCCGCGCGTGTTTCTGCCCATCGAGGACAGCGGTGAGGCCAAATGCCCGTACTGCGGGGCCGAATACACCCTGATTGACTGAACCGGCCCGACGCGGGAGACGCCATTGAGTTCCGCCCTGTCCCGCATTTCCGCCGTCCTGATCGTGCGCGATGCCGCCACCTCATTGGCCGCCACGCTCGACAGCCTGCGCGAATTCGGCGAAGTGGTGCTGTACGACAACGGCTCCACGGACGACACGCAGAAAATCGCGGCCGCTTACCCCAACGTGAGTATCCACAACGGCCCGTTTCTCGGCTTCGGCCCGTCGCGCAACCGCGCGGCCGAACTCGCGCGCAACGACTGGATTTTCTCCATTGATGCGGACGAGGTGCTGAGCGAGTCGCTGGCCGCGAGTCTGGCCGGCATCGCGCAGGACAAACCGGAGCAGGTGTACACAGTCGAGCGCCAGAACTATCTCCTGGGGCGGCGCGTGCGGTTCTCGGGCTGGGGCAGCCAATGGCTGGTCAGGCTGTATCATCGCGGTACGCATGCCTTCACGGACAGCGCGGTGCACGAGAAAGTGCGCTTGGGCGCGGGCGAGCGGCCGCTGCAACTGGTGGGCGTGCTGAGGCACACGGCCATGCGCGATGCCGGCGATTTCCTGGTGAAAATGCACCGCTACACCCTGCTCAAGGCGGGCGAGTCCACGCGCACTTATCATCCCGCCATCATCGTGCTCAAGACAGTCTGGGCGTTCTTGCGCAGCTACATCCTGCGGCTCGGCGTGCTGGACGGCTGGCGCGGGCTGCTGATCTCGGTTTCCGAGGCCAACGGCGTATTCTACAAGTACATGGTCATCTATTCGAAGAGAAAACACCCATGATTATCGTTACCGGCGGTGCCGGCTTCATCGGCAGCAATCTGGTGCGGGCGCTCAATCAGCGCGGCCACACCGACATCATCGTGGTGGACGATCTCAAGGACGGCACCAAGTTCCGCAATCTGGCGGATGCCGAGATCGCCGATTACCGCGACAAGGATCAGTTCCTGCAACAGGTCACGAGCGGTGCGGCACTCGGGCCGCTGGAAGCCATCTTCCACCAGGGTGCCTGTTCCGACACCACCGAGTGGGACGGCCGTTACATGATGTCGGTGAACTACGAGTATTCCAAGGCGCTGCTGGAATACTGCCAGTCGCGCAACATTCCCTTCATCTATGCGTCATCGGCTTCGGTGTACGGCGGCGGCAGCGTGTTCAAGGAGGAACGCCAGTACGAGGCGCCGCTCAATCTCTACGGCTATTCCAAGTTCCTGTTCGATCAGCACGTGCGCCGGCGCATGAAGACCGGGCTCAAGAGCCAGATCGTGGGTTTCCGCTATTTCAACGTGTACGGTCCGCGCGAACAGCACAAGGGCGGGATGGCGAGCACCGCGTTCCACTTCAACAACCAGATCCTGGCGGAAGGCCGTTGCAAGCTGTTCAGCGGCAGCGGCGGCTATGCGGACGGCGAGCAGCGCCGCGATTTTATCCACGTGGACGACGTGTGTGCGGTCAACCTGTGGGCCTGGGAGCAGCCCAAGGTCTCGGGCATCTTCAATCTCGGCACCGGCCGCAGCCAGACGTTCAACGACGTCGCCAACGCGGTCATCAAGTATCACGGCAAGGGCAGCATCGAATACATCCCGTTCCCGGACAAGCTCAAGGGCCGCTACCAGAGTTTCACCGAGGCCGACATGAGCGCCTTGCGCGCCGCCGGGTGTGAACATGAGTTTATGACCGTGGAACAGGGCGTCACGCAATACATGCAGTGGCTCAATCCCAAGTCCGGATCGTGAGCACGGCAACATTTTCAGCATGACCACGCCACGCAGCATTCTGGTCGTCGGTCCGGCGTGGATCGGCGACATGGTGATGGCGCAGAGTCTGTTCATCACCCTGAAACAACAGTTTCCCGATTGCGACATTGATGTATTGGCACCGGCCTGGTCGAAAGGACTGCTGGCGCGGATGCCGGAAGTGCGTACTGCCATCGAGATGCCGCTGGGTCACGGCGAGTTCGGCTTTGCCGCCCGGCGTCGTCTGGGGATTGAATTGCGTGCCAAGGCTTACGATCAAGCGATCGTGATGCCGCGTTCCTGGAAATCCGCGCTGGTGCCGTTCTTCGCGCGCATTCCACGGCGCACGGGGTATCGTGGCGAAATGCGCTACGGTCTGCTGAACGATATCCGGCCGCTCGACAAGTCCGTGTTGACACAAACCGTACAGCGTTTCGTGGCGCTGGGTCTGCCGCGCGTTGCCGCTTTGCCGCCGGCAATTCCGCAACCGAAGCTGAACATGGAAGGTGTGCAGCGCGACTGGCTGTTGCGGGTGCTGAATCTGGACACGGAGCGGTGCATCGTGGCGCTGTTGCCGGGCGCGGAATACGGCCCGGCCAAACGCTGGCCGGTGGAATATTTTGCGTGGCTGGCGCGGCGCCTGGTGAAAGACGGCTACGCCGTCTGGGTGTTCGGTTCGGACAAGGAAAAAGCGCTGGGGGACACCATCACCGAAGGTCTGGGCATGGAAGCGGTGAATCTCTGCGGCCGGACCCGACTGGTGGACGCGGCGGATCTGCTGTCGCTGGCGACCTGTGCCGTCACGAATGATTCCGGCCTGATGCACGTGGCGGCCGCGATGGGCGTCCGGCTCGTCGCCCTGTACGGTTCGTCTTCACCCGCGTACACACCGCCTCTGACCGACAAGGCCAAGGTCGTGTATCTCGGGCTGGAATGCAGTCCCTGCTTCCAGCGTGAATGCCCGTTCGGGCACCTTAATTGTCTGAAGCAGATTGACGTCGAGACCGTGTATCGCGCAATCGCGTCGGGATGACGCGGTTCAGGGACTCCGTTTCCACACGGCTTTCCCCGTCGCGAACCACGTTGTGCCGCGATAAGTGTCCGCCACCAGCCATGCACCGAGGGTGATGGCCCAGGAAATCAGGAAGGCGGTGTTCGCGGTACGCCCCGTGGACAGGAGCGGTCCCCAGCACAGTACCGAGATGCAGCCGAGCATGACCGTTTCCAGCGTGGCGGCGAGTCGCGGCCAGATGCCCAGCAACAGGCCCGCGGCGGCCGCGAAGCTGGCGGCGCCGGTGATGTATGCCAGAGCCAGCCGAAACGGCAACCAAGCGGGGATGAAGGCGGCGACCGGCCCGCTCTCGACGAGATGCACGAGTCCGATCAGGGGCAGGCAGACGATGAACAGGACTCGCGCGGCACGCAGCCCCTTAGCGCCCACCACGAATCCGAGATGCCGCCGATCCCATTCCCCGGCATTCATCGAATAAAGGCACCAGCCGCCGGCGAGGACGATGCCGATCTCGCCGAAGCCCGCCCAACTGTTCAGCGTACCCGGTGCCAGGAACAATGCGGGCACTTTCAACAGCACCACCCACAACAGCAGAAAGGGGAACAGCACGCGGCAGGCAAGGCTTACGGTGGGGCGATAGAGCAGTCCGAGGCCGGTCAGCAACTCAATGGCGGCGCTCAGGTAGGCGAGTACGCCGCGCGCGGGAACATGGGCGGGAACGCGCTGCCACACCAAGGCGAAGTCGTCGAACATGAAGCCCAGCACCCCGAGACCCGCGAGTACCAGACCAAACAGGATACGACTGGTATTGAGCGTGATCGTCATGACATTCTCCTGTTGTGCGTGGAAGATGGTCGCAAACAAGACTGGTACAGGGATGCCATCAATTCAATGCTTTTCAGGATTAAATCAGATTTGATGTGTTGCGAGGCCTGAATACTCCGGGCGGGGGGCGATTCAAGGCGGCTCTGGTTTATCCGGACCGCATCCGGCAGTCTGATCAGACGCTGTCAGCGCGTGCCGAACATGGAGTGGGCCTCCGATCCCGTCTTTTCGTCGGACACGATCAGGTCCCTCAATGTCCTGTCGCCGAGGCTCCCGGCGATCGCCTGATCCAGGTCGCGCATGATGTCTTCGGCCTGCGGCACCGACTTCATCTGCCGATCCGGGCTGACGATGTGTATCGGGTTCTGTCGTACCGACTGGATAATGTCGCGCAGCATCAAGGTGCCCATATCGCAGGCGGGGACATAGCGGGGGATACGGCCCGCCACGATCATCACGAGCCCGTGATTGCGCAGACGGTCCAGCACGTCCTGCACCGTGTCGGTCGGCAGGTACAGGCGTCGCGCCAGTTCCTCGTGCGACCAGGGTTCCCGGTTGTCGTGATAGTTACGCCCCAACAGATACATGATGTGCAGGGCAATACGTTCCAGTGCTCTGCCGCCGATGTCGCGAGAGCCACGACTGTGGCGTACCAGTTCCGGGTTCTGGGTATAAAACGCGACTTTTGCGCCCACCAGCAGAATCAGCCAGCAGAAGTAAATCCACATCATGAACATGACGAGGATGGCGAAGCTGGAATAGATCGCCGTGAGCCGGGTCGAGGACACGGTCAGGGCGGCGAAGGCCCAGCCGGCGAGTTCCCAAAGGATGCCGGCGAACACGCCGCCCGCGAGCGCGGCACGCAGACGCACATGGGTGTGCGGCACGAACATGTAGGCGAAGGTGAATGCCGAAGCCACCAGCAGGTAGGGCAGGGTCTTGGCCAGCGCCAGCAGCATGTGGCCGAGCGGCTCCATCTGCATGAAGTGCTGAATCACGGTATGGCTGCTGAACGTCGCGGTGATGCCGAACGCGCTGACCACGAACAGGGGGCCGACCAGAATCACGCTGAGATAATGGCTGAAGCGTTCGGTAAAGGAGCGCGGCTCGCGCACCCGCCAGACGTAATTGAAGGCTTCCTCGGTTTTCTGCACCAGCGAGATGACGGTGTAGAGCAGCAGCAGCAACCCCAGAGTGCCGAGCACGCCGGCCTTGACGTTGTCCACGAAATTGATGATGCGGCCGGTGATCTCCACGCCCTTGGTACCGAGCGGCGCCAGAAATTCCAGGATCACGGGTTCGAGCTGGTTCTGCACGCCGAGTCCCTTGAGGACGGCGAAGGCAAAAGCGAGGAGCGGCACAATGGCGAGCAGGGTGGTGTACACCAGGCTCATGGCGCGCAAGGTGAGTTCGCCACCGGTCAGGTCCTGGCCGAGCACGTGCAGGATGCGCAGCCAGAATACCGCCTGGCGTCGCGGCCACGGCAGCGCAAGCACGTCCTGCTCCCAGACCTCGCGCTCCCACAGCGCCCGGATTTTTTTCAGCATCGTTGCGCTCCCCGTGCTCCCCTGAATTGTAGCCCCTGACAGGTGCAGGTGGTTGAAAAACAAACCTGTTCCTATAAATTGAACAGATTGATAGGTGAATGCATCCGGAATGATTTCGTGTTTCGGGGAACCGGAGGCAATTACCCGAGTCGAGTCGAGCAGTTCAAACAAGCAGGCCGATTTTCCACGGCCGCCTGCAAGCATTGACAATTGTACCAATAATGGTACTATCCGTTCAGGAGCCGTTTCTATGGCAAAGGCACCCAAGTTGCCTGTACGGTTTTACCGCACGGAGGCAGGCAATGAACCCGTTCGAGAGTGGCTGAAATCCCTGTCTCAGGACGACCGCAAGATCATCGGAGACGACATCCGGACGCTGCAATTCGGTTGGCCAATCGGGATGCTGCTGAATCGTTCCTTGGGCGGTGGTCTGAACGAGGTGCGCTGCACGCTGGGCAGCAATCGTATCGCGCGAGTGATGTTTGCGGTGAAAGACGGAAGCGCCGTTCTTTTGCATGGATTCATCAAGAAGAGCAGGACGACTCCAAAGTCCGACTTGGAACTGGCACGCGACCGATTGAAAAGACTTTGAACTACCTTTTATGAAGGTAACGCCATGAGAAAGAAACATATCGGCAGCGATTTTGAGGACTTCCTCCGCGAAGAGGATCGGCTTGAACAAAGTACCGCCATTGCTCTCAAGCGTGTCATCGCCTGGCAGCTTGAACAGGCCATGAAGAAGCAGCATCTCACAAAGAATGTCGTGGCGAAGCGCATGCAGACCAGTCGCGGCCAGCTCGACCGCTTGCTGGACCCCGGAAATCCCTCGGTGACGCTGGATACGATTGCGCGTGCTGCGAAAGCGGTGGGCAGGGAAGTCGTAATCAAGTTTACGGCCTGAATGGGCAAAGATGATCTTCAGGACAACAATACCCCGATGATGGAGTAATCCGGTCTTTTCAGCTCCGGTGCTTGCGCCCCAAGCGGGTCTGGAATTCGCGCAGGATGGTCAGGTACAGATCATCTTTCAGCACCCCGTCCTCGACGCCGGATTCGATGTTGGGGTTGTCGTTGACCTCGATGACGTAGATGCCCTTGTCGTTCTGCTTGATGTCCACGCCGTACAGTCCATCGCCGATGAGGTTGGCGGCCTTGAGCGCGGCGTTGACCACTTCCTTCGGCGCGTCGTTCACCGCGAGCGTGCGCCAGGCGCCCTCGCGGAACCGGCCGCCTTCCTCGTGTTTCAGGATCTGCCAGTGATCCTTCGACATGAAATACTGGCACACGTACAGGGGCTGACGATTGAGGATGCCGACTCGCCAGTCGTACTGGGTATAAACGAATTCCTGGGCCAGGATCAGGTCGGACTCCTCGAACAGTTTCTCGGCCATCTGTTCCAGTTCGGCGGGATTGCCGGCCTTGACCACGCCGCGCGAGAAGGAACCGTCCGGAATCTTGAGCACGATCGGGAACGGAATCTTGTCCGGCAGGCTGTCGAGCGTATCTTCCGAGACGATCACGGTGTGCGGACGTGGGACACGGTGTGAACGCAGCAATTCGGCAAGGTAAATCTTGTTGGTGCAATTGAGGATCGAATTGGGGTCGTCCATGACCACCATGCCCTCGTTCTCGGCCTTGCGCGCGAAGCGATACGTGTGGTTCTCGATGCTGGTGGTCTCGCGGATCAGCAGGGCATCGTATTCGGTGAGTTTCGCGTAGTCGTGCTTGTCTATGATTTCGACGTTGATATCCAGTTCCTTTCCCGCACGGATGAAACGGCCCAATGCGCGTTCATCCGAGGGCGGCAGGGGATCATCCGGGTTGTACAGGATGGCGAGATCGTACTGTGCGGAGCTGCGCGCACGCTGGGTGCGCCAGCGTTTGCTGGCGTGCAGGTTGAGCGCAGTCGCAAAAGGCTCGCGTTGTGCCTCAACGATCTGGTTGATGGGGAAGGTCTTGATGCGGCTTATTTCCCACTTGCCGTTGCGTTCGAATTCGATGCGCAGCAGCGGGCAGGGGAACATCTCGAAGATTTCGTGCCCCACCTGATCCAGCATCGTATCGTTGCACTGGCCGAAGAAGACGTTGATCTCGTATGTATCGCGTACCAGCCGCTTGAGCCGGCGCTGCACCACGCTCTCGAGCTCGTCCGACTCGATGCGGTACAGGGATTTCTTGCTCAACTCGTTCATGGTGCGCACGCTCGGAATCACCTTGTGACGGCGTGCCTCGGCGAGCAGCGAGCAGTAATAACCGGTACTCAAATAGGCATAGCTGCGGCACAGGTTGATGACCTTGATGCCCTTGCTGCCGAACCGTTCGTGCTGTTCCAGATAATCCTTGGCCAGCACCACCGGATGCTGCGGGAATTCCGGGCGCCAGTCTGATCGGTATTCCACCACGATGATGTGCGTGGGGTTGCCGGTTGCGCTGCGTGTGGTTTCGTTCATTTCGGTTTCGGTTCAGGTGCGCAGACTGACGATCAGTGCGGCGCGTTGCGAGGTTTTGCCGTAGCGCGCCATGCCTTCGAATTCCCGGCGCGGAACGGGGGTATTGATGGAATCGAGGCGGACTTTGCCTTTGGCGGTATCCACATAAGGGTCGTGCAGGTAAACAAAGCGCTCGTCAAACCCGGTCACGACCACCCAGTGTGGGAATTTCTGCCGGTACATGCGATAGGAACTGATGAGCACGAGGGGGATGCCGCCGGCATCGAAAAGCGCCTGCATTGCGTCCACGCTGAGCGCGGCGTGATGCAGCGGGATCGGCAGTGCATGAATCTGATCCATGAAATCCTCCTGCGCCAGCCGCATGACGGCTTTTTTCTCCTCGCTGCGCACCGAATCCAGGAACAGGGCGCCGGTGTCGTTCACGAAGATCTTCGCGCCAAACCCGTGGCGCCAGGCCGCGAGTGCGAGCCCGTAGGGTCCACAGCCGCCCAGCCCCGACGTCATGAACACCGTGGTGGCCTCGCGCCACAAGCGGATTTCCAGTTTGCGGTCGGCAACGAGCGACGGATCGAGCGCCTGCATGGCCATAATGAGCGCGGCCGGTCCGCAGGTGAAATCCAGTGTCTGTTCGTAATAGGGCACCCGGCTGACCGGCGGCTTGAGGTGCGAGATCAGCGACTTTTCCATGCGCAGGGCGTCGGCATGGTCTGCGTAATAGTCGGCATAGCGCCCGAACAGGCGATACCCGGCGGCGTGGTAGAGCCGCTCGGCCACGTGATTGTCGCTGCGGATTTCAAGCCGCATGCTGACCGCGCCGTGCTCGCGGGCGGCGGCTTCCGCGGCCGCGAGTAGAGCGGCGGCGATCCCGCGGCCGCGATAATCCGGGTCGGTGGCGATGGAATACAGGCGTGCAAGAGACGTGCCGCGCAGATACAGGACCAGCGCGTAACCCCGCAAGCCGGTGTCGGCTTCGTCCACGATGAGTCGCGCGTGCGAACGCAGGATCATGTGACGGAAACTGCGGCGCGACAGCAGGTCGCTCTGGAAACAGCGCTGCTCCAGCCGCACCAGCGCGTCGAGATCGTTCACGGTGGCGTCACGAATCACGGCAGCGGCTTGGGGATGGGCAGATCCGGTACGAGGGGGCTTTATCATCGCACTCGCGCGCGCGCGGCGCTAGATGGCGAGCGGCGGTTCGTCCAGCAGCGACAACTGCTCGCGCAGGGCCTGGATGTGCTCCTCCCAATAGCGCGGCGCATCGAACCAGGGGAAAGCGTGCGGGAAGGCCGGATCGTGCCAGCGCCGCGCGATCCC
>DASSRV010000304.1:0-6932 GCA_035701605.1 Gammaproteobacteria bacterium | reverse complement strand
TCCGGTGCGGCGCACAGGAACACAGTAAGCGGACGCGCCACCAGCATGAACACCAGCACCACGCCGAGGCCGGTCCAGAGGTGTGCGCCGACAAGGTGGAAATCCACCTGCGCCCCCAGCAGCACGAAAATGAAGATGCGCATCATCAGCGAGGTAATGTCCACGTACTCGATCAGGCGCTGGGTCTCGCGCACCTCCAGCCCGAGTCCGAACAGCTCCCGGTTACCGATCACGATGCCGGCCACGAACACCGACATGAACCCGCTTGCGTGCAAACCCTCGGCACCGAGGTATGCACCAACCACCGCCATGAGCGTGACCAGGGGCGTGTACTCGCGCAGAAAGCCGTAGCGCCGGTGACCAATCAGGAACGCAGCCACGTAGCCGAGCACGAGCCCGGCGCCGATACCGATGCCGGCCTGTGCCAGCAACGACAGCAGCGCGACGGACGGGGAGAATTGCGCGGTGCCAAGCGCCACGGCAAGCAGCGTGAGACTCAGGATCGCGCCCATGGCATCGTTGAATGCCGATTCACTCACCACCGCCTGCGCCAACCGCTCACGCACATGTACCTGCCGAAATACCGGGATCAGTGTGGCCGGATCGGTGGCGGCGATCACCGCTCCCAGCAGGAACGACGGCAGCCAGTCCAGTCGCAACAACCAATGCGCCGCTATTGCAGTGACCAGCGCGGTAATCACCACGCCCGCGGTGGAAATGACCGTGACCGTGATCCAGATCCGTTTCAGCACCGCAAGCCTGAGGTTCACGCCGCCATCGAAAAGGATATAGGACGCGCCGAAGATCAGGATCATCTGGCTGAGCGCAGATTCGGCCGGCACATTGATGACACCTGTCAGCGTCGGTCCGAGCACAATACCGGCCACGAGGTACAGCACGATGTCAGGGATGCGGCTGCGTTGCGCAACGAATCCGCACAGCGTCCCCGCGCACAGCACCACGCCCGCCAGCAGCAGCACGTGTTTGGCAGCCTCAAGTGCGGTGGCGGTTTCCAGAGTCAGGTGCTCCTCGGACTGAGGCTTCGGTGACACGCGTACCCAACACGTCGGGGGCTGTGCAACAGCATGCTCAATCTTCACTCCACAGGCATTCTCCACCGCCATCGCGGGCGATGGCCGCGAGCTGCTGCCGGTGTGCTTCGCGCTCCGCGTCCGAAGCAGGCAACACCCGCAGCGTCAGCCCGGCGCGGTTTACCCGGCGCCGTTGCGCGGCCTGGGCGCGCCCCGTGGGATCGGCGGATGCGTCCAGCAGCAGCGCTGCCTGGCCACCGGTCATGGCGAGATAGACATCGGCCAGAATGCGCGCATCGAGCAGCGCGCCGTGCAACTGGCGGCCGGAGTTGTCTATGTTGTAGCGCTTGCACAGGGCGTCCAGGCTGTTCTTCTGCCCGGGGTGCATGCGGCGCGCGAGTGTCAGCGTGTCCAGCACCGCGCACTGCTGCGTGATGTCGGACTCCGACGCCCCCAGCAGCGCCAACTCGTGATTGATGAAACCGATGTCGAAACCGGCATTGTGGATAATGAGTTCACTGCCGACCACGAACTTCAGGAACTCATCGGCGATCTCCGCAAAGCGCGGCTTGTTGACGAGCATCTCGTTGCTGATGCCGTGCACGTCGAGCGCGCCCTGCTCCACGTCGCGCTCGGGATTGATGTATTGATGCCAGGTGCGCCCGCTGACGCGCCGATCAATCAGTTCGACACAGCCGATCTCGATGATGCGATGCCCTTCGGTGGTTTCAAGCCCGGTGGTTTCCGTATCCAGTACGACCTGGCGCATGTCAGGCACGGCCTCCCGAACTCAGCATCTCGTCTATGGCCTGATTGGCGAGGCGGTCCGCCTGCTCGTTGCCGGGATTGCCGGCGTGACCGCGTACCCAGTGCCAGGCGACGCGATGCCGTGCCGCAGCCTGATCCAGCGCCTGCCACAAGTCCATGTTCTTCACCGGCTTCTTGCCGGCTGTTTTCCAGCCGCGTTGCTTCCATGCCGGCAGCCATTCGCTGATACCGCGTCGCACGTATTCGGAATCCGTGTACAGGGTCACGCCGCAGCCGCGCGTCAGCGCATTGAGTGCCTGCACCGCGGCGGTCAATTCCATGCGATTGTTGGTGGTTTCCACTTCGGCACCTTTCAGGGTCTTCTCGCGCTCGCCGCTCATGAGTACGACGCCCCAACCGCCCGGACCGGGATTGCCGCGACAGGCCCCATCGGTGTAAATCGTGACCTCGCTCACCCGATCTCCCGCGTACTGGGCTTGATGGCGCCGGCGAAACTGCGCTGTCGGCGCGCCAACTGGCGTCGCAACGGCGTCACGCAGAACACGCGTTTGCGCGCCACCAGCATATAGGCGCCGGCACCGGGACGCCAGCGCCAGCGATCCAGGAATCCGCTTTTTACCAGCAGCGTTTCATGGTTGAAAGGTGGACGGAACAGGTAGTGCCGGACCGCGAGCGTTTCAAACCCGAGCACCGCAAGCCATTCACGCAGACGCCCGGCTCGCACGCAACGCCCGGCCCACGGCGCGCGCATCGCAAAGCGTTGCCACAATCCCCACGGTCCCCAGGGATGGAAACCCAGCACGATGACATGGCCTTCACCGGTCAGCACCCGTTCGGTTTCACGCAACACCTGGTGCGGATCGCTGCTGCGCTCCAGCGTGTGCGGCAGCAGCACGGCATCCACCGAATCGCCGGCGAACGGCAGATGGCCGGGGGCGGCGCACACATCGGCGCCCTGCCTGTCCAGCAGCACGCGCGTACGGATCGGGCTGCTCTGCACCAGTCCGCGGGATGTGCCCCAGGCACCGGACTGCACGAGGTAGAAACCGAATACGGTTGGCAGGGTTTCACTCAGCACCGCGCGTTCCTGGCGCAACAGGTAGGCGCCGGTACGCCCTTCAAACCATTTATCAAGCTCGGTCGGCATGCGGTGTGCGGAGAATCATGCGTTGCACGGCAACCGTGACACTAACACAACCGTTCCGGTTTGGCCGTGGTGCACGGCTCCGGTACCATCACGGCATGGAATTCGAACTGCACGCGATTCCGGCTTTCCGCGACAATTACATCTGGCTGCTGGCGCATGCCGGTCAGGCGCTGGTGGTGGACCCCGGCGACGCGACACCGGTCGGGCCGGCCCTGTCCCGGCTGGGGCTCCGGCTTGCCGCCATTCTGGTCACCCACCACCACGCGGACCATGCCGGCGGTGCCGCGGCCCTGGCCCGGGAGCACGCCTGCCCGGTGTTCGGCCCGGCGCAGGAGCATATTGCGGCCGTGAGCGTGCCGCTGCGGGAGGGCGAAGAAGCCGCGATTCCCGCGCTCGGCGCGCGTTTCAGGGTGCTGGACATCCCCGGCCACACCGCCGGGCATATCGCGTTCACCGGCCACAATATAGTATTCTGCGGCGATACCCTGTTCAGCGCCGGCTGCGGGCGACTGTTCGAGGGCAGTGCCGCACAGATGAGCCACTCGCTGGCAAAACTGGCGGCGCTGGATGACGACGCGGCGGTGTGCTGTGGCCACGAATATACGCTCGCCAACCTGCGCTTCGCACAGGCGCTGGAACCTGGCAATCCGGACATTCTGGCCTATGCTGAACAGAGTCAGGAATTGCGTGCACACGGCCTGCCCACGCTGCCGTCGCGGATCGGACAGGAACGCCGGATCAATCCGTTCCTGCGCTGTAGCGAACCCGCGGTGATTGCCGCCGCAGCGCATCGGCTGGGGCACGAGCCGGCGGATGCAGTGGAGGTGTTTGCCGTGATCCGGGACTGGAAAGACACCTTCACATGACGGAGCCCTGACATGACCCGACGCACGCTGCTCCCGGTTCCGCTCCTGTGCGCCTGTGGCCTGTTTCTCGCCGGTTGTGCCAGCCTCGGCGGCCCATCCCGCTCCACCGCGCTTGCCGATGCCAATGCGCAGCAGGATGCCGCCGCCGGTACCGACAGCGGCACGCCGATTCCGGACGTGGACAACACCGCGCCCGTGATCCAGTGGCAGGATCTCACCATCACCACCGTGCCCACGCACGACGATAATCTCTGGGACTACCTCGGCAAGCATTTCAGCCTTCCGGCGACGGGCGGGGACGGTCGCGTACAGGGCGAGCTCAACTGGTTCGCCGGACACGGTGAATACCTGCAACGCGTCGCCACGCGTGCACGCCCCTATCTTTATTACATCGTGCAGCAGATCGAGGCGCGCAAGATGCCGCTCGACGTCGCATTGCTGCCGGTGGTGGAAAGCGCGTTCGATCCCTTCGCCTATTCCAATGCACGCGCCGCGGGCCTGTGGCAGTTCATTCCGGGCACCGGCCGCCATTACGATTTGAAGCAGGACTGGTGGTATGACGGCCGCCGCGACGTGGCCGCGTCCACGCGTGCCGCCCTCGATTACCTGCAATACCTGCACGAAATGTTCGATGGCGACTGGCTGCTGGCGCTGGCCGCCTACAACTCCGGCGGCGGCACGGTCAGCCGCGCCATCGCCTACAATCAGCGCCGCGGGCTGCCCACCGATTTCTGGCACCTGAACCTGCCGGCACAGACGCGCGCCTACGTGCCGCGTCTGCTCGCCATCTGCGAGCTGGTGGCGACACCGGGGCATCTGGGCGTGGACCTGCCGGCCATTCCCAATACGCCCTATCTCGCACAGGTGGACGTGGGGGGACAGATTGATCTCGCCACAGCCGCCCGGCTCGCCGGCATCAGCAGCGAGCAGATGTATCTGCTCAACCCCGGCTACAACCGCTGGGCCACCGATCCGGAAGGTCCCTACACGCTGTTGGTGCCGCTCGACAGGGAAGCCGCGTTCAAGCAGGGACTGGCCGGTCTGCCGCCGCATGATCGGGTGCAATGGGGCACGCATCGCGTGCGCAGCGGTGAAACCCTGGGCGAACTGGCGCAGCGTTATCACACCACGCTCAAGGTGCTGCGCGAACTGAACGGCATTCACGGCAGCACCATTTACCTGAATCAGCGCCTGCTTGTGCCGGTGGCACGTGCCACGCTTGCCGACAACGCGCTCAAGGCCGCCGCGCGCGTGGCAAAGCTACGTCAGGCCGACGGCCCGCACGTGCATCACGTGCGCAGTGGAGAATCCCTGTGGAGCATCGCCCGGCGTTTCGGCGTGGACGTGCGGCAACTGGCGGAGTGGAACCACATCAGTCTGCACAGCGTGCTGCGCGTCGGACAGCGCCTGGTGATCCGCTCGCGCGGGCCACACCTGACCACGGCGTCATTCCGTACCGGCCCCGGCCCGGACGAAACCCGCCGCACCATCCATTACACGGTACGCGAGGGTGATTCCCTGTCCTCCATTTCCAGTCGCTTCCGCGTCACGGTGGATGACATCGCCGGCTGGAACGACATTGACACCAGCGACTATCTGCAACCGGGTCAGCAACTGACTCTGCACGTGGACGTGACCGCGCAATCCACCAGCAGTTGATCTTTTCCCGGAAAACCACTTTCAGTATCCATCGGGAGTTTGTATGGGTTTCATGAACGGCAAACGCGCGCTTATCGTCGGTCTCGCCAGCGAACGGTCCATCGCGCATGGCATCGCGGAAACATTCCGGCGCGAAGGCGCGGAACTGGCTTTCACCTATCAGGGTGAACGACTCAAGGATCGCGTCATCACCATGGCACAGGAATTCGGCTCGAAGCTGGTATTTCCGATGGATGTGGCCAGCGATGCGGAAATTGATGCGGCATTTGCCGATCTGCGCAAACACTGGGACAGCTTGGACATCATCGTGCACTCGGTCGGTTTCGCACCGCGCGAGCAGTTGTCCGGGAACTATGCGGACGTGGTGACGCGCGAAGGCTTCCGTGTGGCGCACGACATCAGTTCCTACAGCCTCGCCGCCCTGGCCAAGGCCGGTCGGCCCATGATGCAGGGTCGCAACGGCGCGTTGCTGACACTGTCCTACCTGGGCGCGGTACGTGCCATCCCCAATTACAACGTCATGGGTCTCGCCAAGGCCAGTCTCGAAGCCAATGTGCGTTTCCTGGCGAGCGCGCTCGGGCCGGAAGGCATTCGCGTGAACGGCATCTCGGCGGGCCCCATCAAGACCCTGGCAGCCGCCGGTATCGGCGGTTTCCGCGCCATTCTGGAGCATGTGCAGAAACTGACGCCGCTGAGAAAGAACGTGACCACCGGGGATGTCGGCAATGCCGCCGCCTTCCTGTGTTCCGATCTCGCGGCCGGCATCACCGGCGAGATCCTGTACGTGGATGCGGGTTACAGCCACGTGGGCATGAGTCTGGACTGACCGTACTCCCCTGCCGACAAAAAGGCCCGCGTATGCGGGCCTTTTTGTCGGTGCGGCACGGACGGGTGCGTTATTGCTGCTGCATGTTGTTTCGGTTGATCTCAATCTTCGCCTGCTGGCGCAGGTTTGCGAGGTATGAGGCGAATTCCAGTTGCGCGTTCATGCGCCCCAGGTCGCGCCTGGCAGCCTCCGCCTGCGCCTTCGCCATGCCGTCCGCACTGCCGGGCTTGACCTCACTCAGCAGGTACACCGCCTGGGCGCCGTCATCCAGCGCCACCGAAGCGATGACCGGCGCATCGGGTGCGACGGGATGGGTCGCGGAAAACACCGCCGTCAGCAATGGTGCCGGCAACTTGGCATCCTGTCGCTGCACGAATTTTGCCGGCTCCAGACTCGCAGCGTACTTGCGGGCCACGGCGGCTGGCGTCTGCCCGGCCTTGAGCGCCGCGACGATTTCCGCGGCGGTCCGGGCTGCCAGCTTTGCGGCCTGCTGCTGCTTGAGTGTGCTCACGATGTCGGCGCGCACTGCCGAAAGCGGCTTGGGCTCACTCGGTATGTGGCCCTTGACGCGAATCACGACCACATGGTTCGGCCCAAGCTGGATCGGCTCGCTGTTGAGACCCTGGCTCAGCACG
>DASSRV010000303.1:0-5285 GCA_035701605.1 Gammaproteobacteria bacterium | reverse complement strand
TCGGTGCCGCCGGCTTCGTGCGGTTCGTCCGCCAGCATGGCGTGGGCGCCGACGAACACTTCGGCGCGGTAATGATCGCGGTTGATGCGCACCACCACTTCGCCTTCCGCCGCCGGACTCGCTGCCGGTTCCTGTTCCAGTTCACCGAGATACTTGCTCGCCCAGGCCGCGATCAGCATGCCCACGTATTCGGAATCCTGCGGATTGCTCAGCAGATGGTCGGCCTGGTTCAGGGCCACGAAACTCTTGGGATGCAGGGCAGCGGCAAAAATCTCGCCGGCATTGCTCACCGCCACGGTCTCATCCACCGGGGAGTGCAGGATCAGCAGCGGCTTGCGCAGGGCACGCACGTATTCGCGGCACTGGTGTTTCGGCAGATCGTCCAGGAACGCCTTCTTGAAATGGAACTTGCGGCCGGCCAGCATCACGTCCGCCTCGCCGTGCTGTTCGAGCGCCTCGCGTCCGGCACCCAACAGTCGCGCCACGTGCTCCGGGCTGGCCGGCGCCGCCACCGTTGCAACCGCGACGCAGCTCCGGATGTGTTGTGCGGCTTCCAGTACCGCGGTGCCCCCCAGCGAATGACCCACCAGGATTTTCGGTGCCGCGAATTCCCGCGCCATGAAATCCGCGGCGTGCAGCAGGTCCGAGACGTTGTCGGAAAACGTGGTGTCGGCAAATGCACCCGCGCTTTCACCGAGCCCGGTGAAATCGAAACGCAGCGTGGCAATGCCCTGCAATGCCAAGGCGCGGCAGATGTCATACGCCGCGCGCACATCCTTGCCGCAGGTGAAGCAGTGCGCGTACAGGGCGAACGCCCGCGGCTTGCCGTGCGCCGGCATCTCGAGCCGGCCGGCCAATTGCGCGCCGGCCGCATTGGGGAACTTGACCGCAACACCTGACATGCCGGAACTCCCGTGATTGCCGCTATCATGTGCGGGAACACCCGACTTTAACGCATTTCGAGCCGCTCAGCCGTGCACCGAGACTCCGACAGCATCGCCGCGATTGCCACGCCGTCCGGGCGCGGCGGCATCGGCGTGGTGCGGGTTTCCGGTCCCGCCGTACCGGCCATCGCCGCTGCCGTGCTGGGTGCGTTGCCGGCCCCGCGTCACGCGCAGTTCGCGGTGTTCCGCGACGGGAGGGGCGCCACGCTGGACCAGGGCATCGCTTTGTATTTCCCCGCGCCCACGTCCTTCACCGGCGAGCATGTTCTGGAGCTGCACGGTCACGGCGGGCCGGTGGTCATGGACCTCTTGTTGCAGCGCGTGCTGGAACTCGGCGCACGGCTGGCGCGACCCGGCGAATTCTCCGAGCGCGCGTTCCTGAACGACAAGCTGGATCTGGCACAGGCCGAGGCCATCGCGGATCTGATAGACAGCGGCAGCGCACAGGCCGCACGCGCGGCACTGCGTTCCCTGCGCGGCGAATTCTCGGCGCAGGTCCACGCCCTGGTGGAAGCCCTGATTGCGTTGCGCATGCACGTGGAAGCGGCGCTGGATTTTCCGGAAGAGGAACTGGATACCCTGGGTGACGGAAGGATTGCCGGGCAACTGCACGACATCCAGACGCGTTGCCACGCGCTCACCGGACACGCCGCGCAAGGCAGTCTGCTGCGTGAAGGCATGACGCTGGTCATCGCCGGTCGGCCCAACGCCGGCAAATCCAGTCTGCTCAATCGCCTTGCCGGGCACGAGGCCGCCATCGTCACCGACACGCCCGGCACCACGCGCGATCTCTTGCGTGAGCACATCAATCTGGACGGACTGCCCTTGCACCTGATTGACAGCGCCGGCCTGCGCGACAGCCGCGACGCGATCGAGCAGGAAGGCGTGCGGCGTGCCTGGGATGCGATCCGCGGTGCGGACCGGGTCCTGCTGGTGGTGGATGACAGCCGCGACGAAACCGGAACGGAGGCGCAACTACGTGAGCGTATCCCGGACGGAGTACCGGTGAGCGTGATCCGCAACAAGATTGATCTCAGCGGTCGTGCGCCGGGGCCGGTTGCAGGTCACGCCGACGCGGAGCTGGCCGTGTCGGCGAAAACCGGCAGCGGTCTGGACGAGCTACGCGCGCATCTCAAGGCCGCAGCCGGTTTCGAAGGCGCGGGCGAGGATCAGTTCATCGCGCGCCGTCGCCATCTCGATGCCCTGGCGCGTGCCCAGGCGCATCTCGCCGGAGCGGCACAGCGACTGCACGAAAAACGCGGCGAACTCATGGCCGAGGAACTGCGGCTGGCGCAGAACACGCTAGGCGAAATCACCGGCGCCTTCAGCAGCGAGGACCTGCTCACGCGCATCTTCGCGAGTTTCTGCATCGGAAAATGAACTCAGGCTCCGGGCAGGCTTTCCACCCGGTTGCGGCCGTTCTGCTTGGCACGGTACAGGGCCTGGTCCGCGCGCGCGAGGGTGGCACGGATGTCCTCGTGCGCGTGATAGACGGTGACGCCAATGGACACGCTCAGGCTCACCTCGATGCCTTCCACGCGAAGGGTCTCATCGGCAATGCGGGCGCGGATGCGCTCGGCGCAGACGTGTGAGCCTTCGGCATCGGTTTCCGGCAACAGCAGCAGGAATTCCTCGCCGCCATAACGGCCGAAGGTTTCGTGGTGGGTTTTGCCTTGACCGACCTGATCCAGTTCGCGGATTTCCCCCATGACCCGCACCACGAACTCGCGCAGCACGGCGTCACCCGCGAGGTGACCGTGTTGGTCGTTGATGCCCTTGAAGTTGTCGAGATCCATGAGACACACGCCGAATCCGCGCGCGGTACGCAGGGCGCGCGCATGTTCCTGTTCCAGCATCTGGAGGATGTGGCGCCGGTTGTAGGCACCGGTCAGGTCGTCGTGGATGGCGAGTTCCCTGTTGCGGCGCAGCGCCTCGCGCAATTCGCGGTTGCGGCGCGTCACGGTGTCGCGCAACTGGCCCACGTAGCTGCCGAAAAAGGACAGCCACACCAGCGTCACGATCAGTACCGCGTATTGCAGCAGTTCCAGCGACATCGGCTCGGCGCCACCCTGGAACACGAGCGTGCGCAACACGATGATGCCGTAGCCCGCCAGCGCCAACGCCGTCAGCAACAGGTATTGGCCGCGGCGCAGGCGGAAAATGCCGAACAGGAAAATCACCACGTACAGGAGCAGCAGGATGCCGCGCACCCGCGGCGCCATCGCCACCAGCAGCATGACCCAGAACGTGGCCAACAGCATCTGCGGCATGGTCAGGCTGGGATCCGGCCAGCGCCGGTTGAGGCCGCTGCGAAACAGCCCGAAGAACACCAGGTTGCCGAGCAGGGTCAGCGCAATGCTGAACGCAAACCAGCCGGCCGAGATATTGATGTAGCCGAGTGCATAGCAGTAGAACGTGAGGCCGATCCACAGCAGGTAAGCGAGGAATGCCATGAAAAAGCGCTTGAGTCGCAGCGCCTGCCTGGCATCCTCGGGAAACAGCCGCCATCCCACCCGATGCACATCCGCCTGCGGGGACATTCCCGGCCCGAGAGTGCCACAGCTCGGGGCGAAACCCAAGCTGCCGCGCGGCCCGGGCGTTTCCGGGGCGCCGGGCACGAAAAAGCCCGACCGCAGAGCTGCGGCCGGGCCGGAGGGCGCGTGCTTAGGGCAGCCTGGACAGGAAGCCGTCCAGCGCGCTGCGCAGTTTCTGCGGTTGGTCCAGCATCACGAAATGCCGGGACGGGGAGATGGAGATCACGTGCGCATGCGGCGCATTCGCCAGCAGGCTCTGGTAATAGGCCTGTTTCTGCGCCTCGCTCATTTTCATCGGCGGTTGCGTGAAATCCGCCGCGTTATACGGGGAGATTTCCAGGATCGGCGCCGTGACCCGTTTCAGGCCGGGACGGTAATCGCCGGCCAGATCCTCGGCCATGTATTCCGCGGTGGCGGCAGCCGAGCTGCGCGCATTGAGGGCGGCGTAGCGCACGGCCTTGTCGGGATCCAGCGTGCCGATTTTCTGCATGTAACCCAGCACAGCGGCATGGAATTGCTTGGGGTCCAGTTTCGCCATTTCATCGCGGGTCTGCGTGGCAATCGCCTGGCGCTGTTCGGCACCGACCCGCTCCAGGCCGGGGAAAATCGGCAGGCCATCCACCGCCACCACGCCGCCAATCAACCCGGGGTGTTCGCCGGCAAAGCGCAGCGACAACGTGCCGCCCAGACTGTGGCCGATCAGCACCGGCTTCGCGAGGTGACGGCGGGTAATCAGTTCCAGCAACGAGGCGTCGGCACGATCAAACAGCTTGCCCGTGCCGGTCGGCACCGGCACACCGTCGAATCCGGCCAGGGTCACGGCATAGATGACATGACTGCCGCGTTGATGCGCGATGACGTCGCGCCACACCCAGGAGCCGCCTTCCAGGCCGGGAATCAGGATCAGCGCGCGGCCGTGATCGCCGTACTGCTGTACCCGCAATGTGCCGACGGTGTAGGCGTGATCCGCCGCCGGCGCTTCGAGCATCGCGTCGGTAACGGGAGCGGCCAGCACGGAAGCGGGTATCAGCAGGGTGAGACACAAGGCCAGGAATCGCAAATTACGCATGACGGGGTTCTCCGGTGATGAAAAGATTTTGCAGGGACAGTCAGGATTTCAGAGCGGCATCCGCCGCGCGTTCCTCGAACAGGAAGATGTCTTCCAGCGGCGTGCCGAACAGACGCGCGATGCCGAACGCGAGCGGCAGACTCGGGTCGTATTTCTCGGTTTCAATCGCATTGATGGTCTGGCGCGACACATTGAGCCGCTCCGCCAGTTCCGCCTGGGTCCAGCGCCGTTCGGCACGCAGCACGTGGATGCGGTTTTTCACAGGTAGCGTCTGCGCAGAACGAGCCGGGCTATGGCCCAGATCAGGCCGACGCTGGCCCAGGCCCACCACGCACCGAGGCGCGGGAAGCCCGCCGAGCCTTCCAGGAAGGTGTAAGTGAGACCCAGAAACGCGGTGCCGGCGGCGGCCAGCGCCAGGGATTCGGTCTGGATGCGGCGTTGCAGCTCGTCCAGTCGGGTGATGTTGCGAAACACGGACCAGACAATGAACGCGGCCGGCAGCATGGGCGACAGCGCCAGCAGCACCCGGCCGAGGCCCGTGATGCCCTGTTTCAGGAGCTCGATGGACAGCACCAGCACCAGCGTGTAGGCCGCCACGCCGACGAGGACTTCAAGCTGGTGGCGGCGGTTGAGCCGTGCAGGCGATACGGGTTTTTTCATGTTCATGGTCAAAGAGTAGAGCATCCACGACAGATAGTCAAGTATCTTTTACAAATAGTCTTGCTATTTTTACTCCAC
>DASSRV010000302.1:0-2173 GCA_035701605.1 Gammaproteobacteria bacterium | reverse complement strand
AAACGCGACGTGGTACGCGACGTTTCGCTGCAACTGGCACGCGGCGAAGTGGTGGGTCTCCTGGGGCCGAATGGCGCCGGCAAGACCACCTCGTTCTACATGATCGTGGGCCTGGTGCCGGCCGACAGCGGTCGCATCCTGCTGGACGACACCGACGTGACGCGTCTGCCGGTGCACGCGCGTGCGCGCCTGGGGCTGGGTTATCTGCCGCAGGAAGCCTCGGTGTTCCGCAAACTGAGCGTGGCGGAAAACATCCTCGCGATTCTGGAAACGCGGCCCGGCCTGTCGCGCGCGGATCGCACAGCGCGCCTCGACGAACTGCTGACGGAACTGCACGTCGCGCACCTGCGCGACAGTCTCGGCCTGTCGCTGTCCGGCGGCGAACGGCGGCGCGTGGAAATCGCGCGTGCACTGGCCGCGGAACCGGCCTTCATGCTGCTGGACGAGCCGTTCGCCGGTGTGGACCCCATTTCCGTGATAGACATCCAGCGCATCGTGGAACACCTGAAAAGCCGCAACATCGGCGTGCTGGTCACCGACCACAATGTGCGGGAAACGCTGGGAATCTGTTCCCGCGCCTACATCATCAACGAGGGCGCGGTGATTGCGGCGGGGACGCCGGACGAAATCCTCGCCAACCGCGAGGTGCGGGAAGTCTACCTGGGCGAGAATTTTAGGCTATAACTAGTACATGGCCCGTGACCGTGACTCCGCCCCGCCCGGGGGCGGCAGGAAACCGCTCTCTCGCAGCCCGGCCGGGCCATTACAAGAACTCCAACCCGTTGTTTTGACCGGGGGTTTTGCAGTTTGAAACCCGCGCTTCTGCTCCGCCAGGCCCAGCGCCTCACCATGACGCCGCAACTGCGGCAGGCTCTCGGCCTGTTGCAGATGTCCGCCCCGGAACTGCTCGAGACCCTGCGCGAGGCCCAGGAACAGAACCTGCTGCTGGAATGGGGCGAGGCCCCCGAAGAACCGGCCGCTCCCGAGGCCGGCGCCGACACGGCGAGCGAAACAGGCGAAGCCGCCGAAGGACTGGAACTTCCCGAGGACTGGGACAACGCCGAATCCGAACCGGTCTGGGGGACCGGCTCTGGGGGCGAGGCCCCGGAGCCCGTTGCGGCCAACGGCGCCAGCCTGCAACAACACCTGCTCTGGCAACTGGAGTTGTCGCATCTGAGTCCGCGCGACAAGGCCATCGCGGCGGTGCTGATTGACAGCCTCAACGACGACGGCTACCTCGCGGACAGCCTGGAGAACCTGCGCGACGCGCTTGCCGACGACGACACGGCACCCGAACCCGATGAAATCGAGGCGGTGCTGCATCGCATCCAGAACTTCGACCCGCCCGGCGTCGCGGCACGCGACCTCGGCGAATGCCTGTGTCTCCAGTTGCGGCAAAAGGATGCCGACACGCCGGGGTTGGCGCTGGCGCAGAAACTGGCGCGCCACCACCTCGACCGCCTCGCCAGTCATGCCCATGCGGAACTGTGCCAGCGACTGGACGTGGATGCCGTGCAGCTTGGTACCGCGCTCGCGCTCTTGCAATCGCTCAATCCGCGTCCCGGCACCGCACACGGCGGCGGCGTGGTGGACTACGTGCACCCCGACGTGGTGGTACGGCGACGCGACGGACACTGGCGCGTGGAGCTGAATCCATACACCACACCGCGCATCCGCGTGAACGCCGCCTATGCCGCCGCGCTCGGTCGCGGCCAGCGCGGTGCCGGCTCCGATCTGGGCCGTCAGTTGCAGGAAGCGCGCTGGCTGGTACGCAGCCTGCACATGCGCAACGTCACCCTGATGCGCGTGGCCGAGTGCATGGTGCGCCACCAGCACACGTTCCTCGATGACGGCGAGGAGGCCATGCGTCCGTTGCTGATCAAGGACGTGGCCGCAGAACTGGAATTGCACGAATCCACCATTTCGCGCGTGGTATCCAACAAGTACATGGCCACGCCGCGCGGCACCTTCGCGTTCCGGCACTTTTTCTCGAATGAACTGTCAACTGATAATGGCACCGCCCTGTCGTCCACCGCCATCCGCGCCATGATCAGGAAACTCGTCGCCCAGGAAGATCCGCAAAAACCCCTGAGCGACGACCGTATCACCAGAGAGCTTGTAAACCGCGGGGTTCGCGTGGCCCGACGCACGGTCGCCAAATACCGTGAAGCCA
>DASSRV010000301.1:0-13475 GCA_035701605.1 Gammaproteobacteria bacterium | reverse complement strand
ACCAGAAAGTCGAGATCACGGAGATCTACGGTCACGACAAGGCGCATGAAGTAATCAAGGCTGCGCACGCGGATTACCTGGAACACTTCGGCGAGAGCGATCTGCCCTCCGAGATTTGAAACGGATCGTTCCGTCCGGAATTCACATTTTTCGTTCGCGTGCCAGCAGGACGGCTTTGCGTTCGATCCCCCACCGGTATCCGGCCAGGGAACCGTCCGCGGCGACGACACGGTGGCAGGGAATCAGCAATGCCAGCTTGTTGCGGGCGCAGGCGCTGGCCACGGCACGGACGGCCTGCTTCCGGTCCAGCAGGGCGGCCACGTCGGAATAGGACAGCGTCTTGCCAAGCGGTATTTTCCGGAGAATTTTCCACACGCTGGCCTGAAAGGCGGTGCCCTGAATGTCCACCGGCAGATCCAGTGCCGCGCGCGGCAAGAGCACGAACTCGCGCACGCGATCGAACCACTCGCGCAAACGGGCTTCGTCGTTGTGGAAACGCGCCCTGGGGAAAGCGGCATGCAGTTCTTCGAGCAGGCTGCCGGGCGCATCACCGAACGCCAGCCAGCAGATACCCTTGTCGGTCGCGGCCATGAGCATCCAGCCAAGGTCCGAGAGCCCCAGCCACCAGCCGATGCGGATTTCCCCGCGCAAGCGCCCGGGCGAGGTGCCGAGTCGGCTTGCGGCGCTGTCGTAGGCGGTGGTGACGGACTGGAAACCTGCCGCGTAAACCCGTCCAGTGCGGTGCGGCTGCGCGATGCACTGCGTGTCAACCGATGCAGGTTCAGGGCCTGTGCATAGGCTTTCGGGCTGATGCCGAGGCGGCGGGTAAATTGTCGCTGCAACTCTGAGGCGCTCACGCCGATCCGTGCCGCCAGTGCATCGAGCGCAGGCGGGGTTTCCGCCGACTCGATAATGCGGCAGGCCCGCAACAGAATGCGGGACCAGTCGTGATGCGGGCTACGGGAGTTCACGGCTGGAATACGGATCGAGGGAATAAGGGTAACTCGTGGCGAGGAAGCCCGGCACGGCGCGGATGCGTTCGATCCAGTGTATGACGTTTGGATACTCTTGCAGCGGCAATCCGGCTTCGTGCGCGAATCCGACATAGGCGTAGAGGAAATGTCCGCAATGCTGTACCCGCACTCCACCAGGAATTCACGGGTAGCGAACCAGCTTTCCAGGATATGCAGCGTTTTCAGGCTGACACTGCGTTTTCCGGCAATGCTTTCCTCGCTGCGCCGCGCCAGCTTGCCGGTGAGGGTCCAGTGACGAAGGGAGGCGATGCCGTTCTGCACGTAGTCTTCCTCGAAAAACATCCAGCGCGCCACCTGGGCGCGCAGCCAGGAATCGTCCGGCAAATAAGGTGTGCCGTCCGCAAGGTACATCAGGATGGCATTGGATTCGCACAGCGTGCGGCCATCCTCCAGTTCCAATACGGGTACCGCACCGGCCGGATTCCGGGCCAGGAATTCCGGTTTCTGCCCTTCGGCCTCGAAGATGCCGATCAGGATGGTTTGATGGGGGATGTCCAGGTGGTGCAGGAGTTGGCGCACCTTCCAGGCATTCTGCGAGGGGAGATAGTCATACAGTTTCAACATCGCGCGCACTCCGGTTCGGGGTGGACGCCAGTATGGCCGACCCGCGAGGGCCGTTCTTCCGGAATCTTGCGTTGATGGCGCGAGCCGGGATACGGGCGGGGTCGCGGGTGTGGGTCAGTCCCAGCGGTCGTCGCGCACCTGCACCATGCCGTCCACCACTCGCACCGGCAGGCTTGCAACCGGCTCGTAGGCGGGTGGCGCCAGCACCGCGCCGGTGCGGACATCAAACTGCGCGCCGTGGCGCGGACAGGTGACCACGCAGCCGCTGAATTCACCGCCGGTCAGGATGCCGCCGTCATGGGTACAGATGTCCTCGATGGCGTACAGGGTGCCGCCCACGTTGAATACCGCGATCAGCACGTCATTCACGTCAATGGTGCGGTACTCACCCGGGCGGATTTCCTCGGCAGACGCGACGTTCACCCAGTCCGACATCGGTGCCTCCCTTCAGTAGTACATGCCGGTCTGGAGCTTCGCTTCTTCCGACATCATGTCGCGACTCCAGGGCGGATCAAACACGATCTCGACGTGCGCTTCCTTCACCAGTGGCACGCTCTCGATTTTCTGCTGCACGTCCGCGGAGAGGATGCCGCCCATGCCGCAGCCGGGTGCGGTCAGCGTCATTTTCACGTCCACGCGCTTGCCGTTTTCCACGTCGCTGAGCGTGCATTCGTACACCAGGCCGAGGTCCACGATGTTGATGGGGATTTCCGGGTCGTAGCAGGTTTTCATCTGCTCCCACACCAGTTTCTCCACGTCCGCGTCGGTGTGATCCTGCGGCAGTTCCGGCTGCGGCGGTGCCTCCAGGCCGAGTGCATCCGCATCCTTGCCGGCAATGCGCAGCAGGTTGCCGTCCACGTACACCGTGAAGCTGCCGCCCAGCGACTGCGCGACATTGACCTCGGTACCCTCGGGAATGACGACCGGGGTGCCGGAAGGAATCATGGCGGCCGAGCAGGCGCGCGAAAGGGTTACTGGTTCGCGGTTATACATGCGGATTTATTCGGTGGTCGTAACGTCATCGCCGGAACGATTCAGCGCGCTCTTGAGCGTGTGCCAGCACAGGCTGGCGCATTTCACGCGCGACGGATATTCGCGCACGCCGGACAGTGCCGCGAGCTTGCCGAGTTGTTCCGGATCCGCATCGGCATCGTCGCGGGTGAGCAGGGCGTGCATCTGTTCGAACAACCGCTCGGCCTCGGCGAGGGTCTTGCCCTTGAGCTGCTGGCTCATGAGCGAAGCCGAAGCCACCGAGATGGCACAGCCCGAGCCCTCGAAACTGAGATCGCCGATGCGGTCGCCGTCCAGTTTCACGTACAGCGTCAGCTTGTCGCCGCACAGCGGGTTGAAGCCTTCCTGTACGCGGTCGGCGTCCGCGATCCTGCGGAAATTCCGCGGACTGCGGTTATGATCCACGATCACGTCACGGTACAGATCGCCCAAATCCATCAGCCGAATACCTCGCGCACCCGGCCCAGCGCGCGCACCAGCGCATCGAGGTCCTCGCGGGTATTGTAGAACGCAAGCGACGCACGCGCCGTGGCGGGGATGTTGAAGTGCTCCATGACCGGCATCGCGCAATGGTGGCCGGTGCGGATGGCGACACCTTCCCGGTCCACGATGGTGCCGATGTCGTGCGGGTGCACGCCGTCCATGACGAAGGACAGCACGCCGGCCTTTTCACGCGCAGTGCCGATCAGCCTGACGCCCGGAACGGCTTGCAGGCGTTCACTGCCGTAGTCGAGGAGTTCATGCTCGTAGGCGGCGATCTCCGTCATGCCGATGCCTTGCAGGTAGCCGATGGCGGCGCCGAGGCCGACCGCACCGGCGATGTTCGGCGTGCCGGCTTCAAACCGGTACGGCAGTTCGTTCCAGGTGCTGCCGGAAAAGCGCACGGTCCGGATCATGTCGCCGCCGCCCTGCCACGGCGGCATCGTCTCCAGCAGCGCTTCCTTCGCATACAGCACGCCGATGCCGGTCGGGCCGAACAGCTTGTGGCCGGAAAAGGCATAGAAATCGCAATCCAGCGCACGCACGTCCACGGCCAGATGCGGCACCGCCTGGGCGCCGTCCAGCAGCACCGGCACGCCACGCGCGTGCGCTTCGGCAATCATCTGTTGTACCGGATTGATGGTGCCGAGCGCATTGGACACGTGCGCCAGCGCGACCAGCCGGGTACGCTCACTGAATTGCGCCGCATACGCGCCCGGTTCCAGTTCGCCGGCCGCGTTGATGGGCACCACCTTGAGCACCGCACCGGTCTGCGCCGCAAGCAGTTGCCAGGGCACGATGTTGGAGTGGTGCTCCATTTCCGAAACGATGATTTCATCGCCGGCTTGCAGACGGCTGCGTCCGTAACTCTGTGCCACCAGATTGATGGCTTCCGTGGCCCCGCGCGTGAATACGATTTCGCGGATCGAGGCGGCATTGATGAAGCGCCTCGCTGCTTCGCGTGCACCTTCGTAGGCTTCGGTGGCAAGCTCGCTCAGGCGATGCACGCCGCGGTGCACATTGGCGTTGTCCTGCCGGTAGTAGGCCGCGATTGCGTCGAGCACGGCTTGCGGCTTCTGGGCGGTGGCGGCATTGTCGAGGTACACCAGCGGCTTGCCGTGCACCTGCCGTTGCAGGATCGGGAAGTCTCGTCGCCAGCGCAACGGATCAAAGCCCCGGCCGGCGGAAACAGCCGCGACCGGGCCTGGGCGGGCGTTCATGTCTCCTCCTGCAGAATGGATTGCGGCAGCAGACTGCCCAGTTGCCGGCACGCGAAGGTACGCAGCGGGGGAGAACCAATGCGGTTCAGCACCGCAAGCGCGAATGCGCCGGTCAGCAGGCTGCGTGCCTCCGCGTCATCCAGTCCCCGCGCGCGCAGATAGAACAGCGCATTGTCGTCGAGCTGACCGACGGTCGCACCGTGACTGCATTTCACGTCGTCGGCATAGATTTCGAGTTCGGGCTTGGTGTCAATTTCAGCCTGCCGCGACAGCAGCAGGTTGTGATTGGCCTGCGCGGCATCGGTCCCGGCGGCGCCTTCGGCCACCCATACCTTGCCGTTGAACACGGCGTGGGCATGTCCCGAAACGATGCCGCGGTACAACTCGTCGCTGCGCGTGGCCGGCGCCAGGTGGTCTATGCGCGTGTGATTGTCCACGTGCCGACGATCATCCACGTGATACAGGCCGTTCAGTACGGTTTCCGCCTGCTCGGCTTCCAGCCGGGTGTGCAGATCCGTGCGCAGCCACAGGCCGCCCAGATTCAGGGTGTGCGAGACGTAACGGCTTCCCGCCTGCTGGCTGACTTCAACGCGATTGACGTGGAATTCATCGGCGGCTTCGCGATGCAGGTGCAGATGTTCGAGTTGCGCACAGTCCTGCAAGGTCACCTGCGTATAGCTGTTGGTGAAATTGGCGGCCCCCGCCTGTCCGAACCAGGTTTGCAGCAGCGTAGCGCGAGCACCGCGCCCGAGCCGGATCAGGATGCGTGGATGGCACACGCGCGGTTGGGCATCCGGTGTGGAAACGAACAGCAACTGGATCGGGGCTTCGAGCACTACGCCGTCATCCAGCGTGATGACGATGCCGTCGCGCAGAAACGCCGTGTTCAGGGCGCTGAAGGGATCGTGGTTCCAAGCCGTTTCCGGCGCAAGCAGTTCTTCCACTCGCGCAGAGGCCTGACCCAGCGCGGCATCGAGCCGGGTGAAGTGCAGCCCCCCGACAGGCCGGGTGGTTGTATCCGGTGCCAGCATCGGACGACCATTCACGAACGTCAGGGTGTGGGTGGAGACTTCCCGCAGCCGTACGGTGTCCGGCACATCGGGCGCGGACTGGGTCGCCTCCGCTTCGATCGGCATGAAACGGCGTTTTTCGAGCGGCCGCGTCGGCGTGTATTTCCAGTTTTCGCTGCGCGCAGCGGGAAAGCCCTGTCGCGTGAAACTTTCCATTGCCTGTTGACGCAGCGCGGGCAGCCAACCGGACGCGGCCCCGGCACCTGCCGAGAACACCTTGAAGTGCTCAAGATAAGGCTGCATTGTCTCGCCGCCCGGGTTCATGCGGCAGCCTCGGCCAGTACCCAGTCGTAGCCGCGCTTTTCGAGCTCCTGAGCCAGATGCCTGTCGCCGGACTTGACGATGCGGCCGCCCGCCAGCACGTGCACGAAGTCCGGCACCACGTAATCGAGCAGGCGCTGGTAGTGGGTCACCATGAGCATGGCGCGCTCCGGGCTGCGCAGTCTGTTGATGCCTTTTGCCACCACCTTGAGCGCGTCAATGTCGAGACCGGAATCGGTTTCGTCCAGCAAGGCCAGGCGCGGTTCCAGCACCAGCATTTGCAGGATTTCGTTGCGCTTCTTCTCGCCGCCCGAGAAGCCCTCGTTCACGGCCCGGCTCAGGAACGCCGGATCAATCTCCATGAACTGCATCTTGTCTTTCACCAGCTTCAGGAAGTCCATTGCATCCAGTTCTTCCTGACCGCGGTGCTTGCGCACGGCGTTGCAGGCGGCCTTGAGCAGGTACACGTTGTTGACGCCGGGGATTTCCACCGGATACTGGAACGCCAGGAACACGCCTTCGCGTGCGCGCAGTTCCGGTTCCATGGCCAGCAGGTCCTTGCCGTCGTAGCGGACACTGCCGCCGGTCACTTCGTAGCCGCTGCGTCCGGCGAGGATGTGGGCGAGGGTGCTCTTGCCCGAGCCGTTGGGACCCATGATCGCATGCACCTCGCCGGCGTTCACGCGCAAATTCAGTCCCTTGAGGATTTCGCGACCCTCAACCCTGGCGTGCAGATTTTCAATGTTGAGCATGGATATATCCGTTTGACTTGATTCAGCCAACCGCGCCTTCCAGCGTCACGGCCAGCAGGCGTTGTGCTTCCACCGCGAACTCCATGGGCAGTTCCTTGAACACGTCCTTGCAGAAGCCGCTCACGATCATGTTGACGGCATCTTCCGTGGACACGCCGCGGCTGCGGCAATAGAAAAGCTGGTCGTCGCTGATCTTCGAGGTGGTGGCCTCGTGTTCGACACGGGCAGTGGGGTTCTTCACTTCCATGTACGGAAAGGTATGGGCGCCGCACCGTGTGCTCATCAGCAAGGAATCGCACTGGGTGTAGTTGCGCGCGTGTTCGGCCCCGGCCAGCACCTTCACCAGCCCGCGGTAGCTGTTCTGCGCCCGGCCGGCGGAAATGCCCTTGGACACGATGGTGCTGCGGGTATTCTTGCCGATGTGGATCATCTTGGTGCCGGTATCGGCCTGCTGGTAATGGTTGGCGACCGCGACCGAATAGAATTCGCCGATGGAGTTGTCGCCCTTGAGCAGCACGCTGGGGTATTTCCAGGTGATGGCGGAGCCGGTTTCCACCTGGGTCCAGGAGATGCGCGAGTTGTCGCCGCGGCAATCGCCGCGTTTGGTGACGAAGTTGTAGATCCCGCCGACGCCGTTTTCATCCCCCGGATACCAGTTCTGCACCGTGGAATACTTGATGCGCGCGCCTTCCAGCGCCACCAGCTCCACCACCGCGGCGTGCAACTGGTTCTCGTCGCGCATCGGCGCGGTGCAACCTTCCAGGTAGCTGACCTCCGCGCCTTCCTCGGCAACGATCAGGGTGCGCTCGAACTGCCCGGTATTGGCCGCGTTGATGCGGAAATAGGTGCTGAGTTCCATCGGGCAGCGCACGCCCCTGGGAACGAACACGAACGAGCCGTCGCTGAACACCGCGGAATTCAGCGTGGCGAAGAAGTTGTCGGAGTAGGGCACCACCGAACCGAGATATTGTTCGACGAGTGCCGGATGCTGCTGCACCGCTTCCGAGAACGAGCAGAAGATGACGCCGGCTTCCGCCAGCTTCTTGCGGAAAGTGGTGGCCACGGACACCGAATCGAACACGGCATCCACCGCCACGCCGGCCAGCTTGGCGCGCTCGTGCAACGGCACGCCGAGCTTCTCGTAGGTTTCGAGCAGCTTCGGGTCCACCTCGTCGAGACTTTTCGGTGCGTCCTTCCTGGATTTCGGTGCCGAGTAATAGGAAATCGCCTGATAGTCTATGGGCGGATGTTTGACGTGCGCCCAGTGCGGCTCCTGCATGTTGAGCCAGCGACGATAGGCTTTCAGACGCCACTCCAGCATGAACGCCGGTTCGTGCTTTTTCGCCGAAATCAACCGGATCACGTCCTCGCTGAGGCCCGGTGCAACCGTGTCGGCCTCGATGTCGGTGACGAAGCCGTGCCGGTATTCGCCGCGTACCAGCGTTTCCACTTCATTGGGGCGGGTTGCCATACGGCGGCCTCAGCTCGCGCGACGGCGTGTGCCGCGCAGGCTGTTGAAATCCACGCGTGCCAGCTCCGGTCCGAGCGGGCGGGTGAGCTGCGCCAGCGTGACGCTTCTCAGCGCATCGCGGATCGCCAGACTGATGCGCTGCCAGTTGTGGCCGACGCCGCACACCGACTCGATGCCGCACTGGCTGTGATTCAGGCTGCACTGGGTGATGGCGACCGGACCCTCGATGGCGTCAATGATGTCCACCGCGGTGATGGCCTCGGCCGGGCGCGCCAGGCGGTAGCCGCCATGTGCCCCGCGCAGCGAAGTCACCAGGCCGGCGCGCGCGAACACCTTGAGCAGTTTGCTGACCGTGGGCAGGGCGATGCGGGTGGCCGTGGCCACATCGGCGGCGGCGTGCACGGCTCCGGGCCGGCGCGCCATATGGGCCAGCACCACGGTGCCGTAGTCGGTCAGTTTGCTCAGTCGCAGCATAGGTTACCTGCCCTCTCCATATAGGGGACTATTTTAGTCCTATTAACTGCGGGAGTGAAGCCGTGCCCGGTGCCAGAGGTACAATCGCGGCATGACCGAGTCCTTCGAGACATTCCGGGCCTTTTATCCCCATTACCTCGGCGAGCACCGGAATTCCGTGTGCCGCCGGCTGCATGTCGTCGGGAGCGTGCTGGTGTTGCTGATTCTGGCCGCGGTGCTGGCGAGCCACTGGTGGTGGGGCCTGATCCTGATACCGGTTGCGGGGTATGGCTTCGCCTGGGTGGGGCATTTCTTTTTCGAGAAAAACCGCCCGGCGACGTTCAGGCATCCGTTATACAGTCTGTTGGGCGACTGGGTCATGTTTGCCGACGTGCTGCGTGGCCGGATTCGGCTCTGAACCGCCGCGCAGCGCTTGCGGTTTCGGGCTTCACGCAACTCATCTCGCATTAATCTGCCGGGCCTCGTAAAATATCGCCCGATATTCGAAAGGTGGACACGAGCAATGCGCCGGGCATTGCTCCGCGCCATTCAGTCACAGGGAATACGGACAGCATGACGCACGACTGGCTGATCGGGACGGTGGCGATAGCGGCAGTGTGCCTGATCGGGGCCTTGATCGCCCTGATCCTGTGGCTCAGGCTTACCGCCAACGAACGTCATACCCGACACCTGCTGAACAACATCGCCGACCGGCTCCTGCGCGATGTCGCCGTCCCGGATGGTATGGGGGGCTGGGTGGTGATGGATGCGGTCGTCTTGCGCGACGGGCGACTGCATGTCCTGGACCTGCGCGATGTCGAGGGTGCGGTGTTCGCCGCCGAGAAGATGGATCAGTGGACACTCATCGGCAGGCGCTGGCGTTCGCAGTTCCAGAATCCGCTGCGTTTCATGCAGGACCGGGTGCTGGCGGTGCGCAGCCTGCTGCCCGGCATCACGGTGTCCGGGCACGTGCTGTTTTCCGCGCGTGCTCAATTCCCGAAAGGCCGTCCCGAGGGCGTGCAACTGCTCGACGAGTTTGCAGCGCCGCTCTTGCGCACGAAACGCAGGAAGCCGATTGAGCTGGATGCCGAGTCGCGCTTCCTGTGGCAGCGTCTGTGCGATGCGGCGGCGTCCGCTTCGAACGGACAGATCCCGCCGCCAGTCGCTTCCTCCTGAAACCCCGGGTTTATTTCCTGCGCTGACGATGGTCCGCAAGCACCTGTGCCACGCAGGCGGTGAGTTTCTTCGCGGTCGGAATGTGCAGGAATTCGTTCGGGCCGTGCGCATTGGATTTCGGTCCCAGCAGGCCGGTGACCAGAAACTGCGCTCTGGGGAACTTCTTGCCCAGCATGCCCATGAACGGGATGCTGCCGCCGGTGCCCATGTACATGGCGTCGCGACCGAAGCAGGCTTTCGAGGCGGCCTGCATGGATTTTTCCAGCCACGGCGCCACCGCCGGGGCATTCCAGCCGCCCATGGCCGATTCCACGTTGAATTTCACGCGTGCCTTGTAAGGCGGCGATTTCTCCAGCAGCCGTTTCACTTCCGCGCCGACCTTGCGCGCATCCGCCGTCGGCGGCAGTCGGAACGAAAGCTTGAGCGCGGTGCCGGGGCGCAGCACGTTGCCGGCGTTGGCGAGCGCCGGCATGCCATCCACGCCGGTAACGGACAGGGTCGCGCCCCAGGTGTTGTCGGTGATGAGTTTCACCGGGTCGCGCGACAAGGGCTGCATGCCTTTCACGAACGGGAATTTCGCGTACACGGTGCGTCCCAGCACCTTTGCCGCATGCCGGATCTGGGTGCGACGTTGCGCCGGGATCGCGGGTTTCAGGCTCTTCACGCGGGTTGCGCCGGTGTCGCTGTGCTCCACACGATCCAGCAGCGCGCGTAGCACCCGGAAGCTGGATGGCACGATGCCGCTGGCGGCACCGGAGTGCACGCCTTCGGTCAGCACTTCGGCACTGAGCGTACCGACCAGATTGCCGCGCAGCGAGGTGGTGGCCCAGAGTTGCAGGTAGTTGCCGCACTCGGCATCGAGGCATACCACCAGGCTGACGTTGCCGAGCCGCGCACCGAGTTGCCGGATATGGAACGGCAGATCGAAGCTGCCGGATTCCTCGCAGCATTCGATGACCAGCACGCAGCGTGCATGGGGAATGTTCTGTTCCTGCAGGGCGCGGATCGCGGTCAGCGAGGCGAACACGGCGTAGCCGTCATCCGCGCCGCCGCGTCCGTAGAGCTTGTCGCCGCGCCGCACCGGCGTCCAGGGAGCGAGCCCCGTCTGCCAGCCGGTGAATTCAGGCTGTTTGTCGAGATGGCCGTACAACAGCACGGTGTCGTTGCCGGGGGCGGTGCCGGGAATCTCGATGAACAACAGCGGCGTGCGGCCCTCGAGCCGCATGATTTCGAGCTGCATGCCGTGTACGGGTTGTGCGCGACACCAGTCGGCGGCGAGCTGGATGGCTTTCTCCATGTGGCCGTGCTGCTGCCATTCACGATCAAAGATCACGGATTTGTTGGGGATGCGGATGTAGTGCTCGAGCGCGGGCAGGATGGATTCATCCCAGGTCCGGTCAACAAAACTGCGAAGGCGGCGCGTATCCATCAAGGTCTCCGGAAAGGGGTGGGGGAATGTCGGGCCGTCATTTTACGCCATGTGCGCGACATGCCGCAGCCCGAAAAATTCTCGCGCGGTGTGCGTGGTTTCGATGGCCAGTTGCTCCGCGGGTTGTGCGCGACAGACCGCCAACACCCGGAGGATATGCGGCAGATTGGCGGGTTCATTGCGGCGGTCCTTCGGCACGGGCTTCAGATCGCGCGGCAACAGGTACGGCGCGTCGGTTTCCAGCATCAGGCGCTCCGCCGGAATGTGCTTTACCAGCTCGCGCAGATGGCCGCCGCGACGCTCGTCACACAGCCAGCCGGTGATGCCGATGTGCAGATCCAGATCGAGGTAGTCGTGCAATTCCCGTTTGTCGCCGGTAAAACAGTGCACCACACAGGCGCCGAGCCGGTTGCGGAAGCGGCGCAGCAGCGCGGTGAAATCCGCGTGGGCGTCGCGCTGATGCAGGAAGACCGGCTTGCCGGTCTCGATCGCGAGATCCAGTTGTGATTCGAAGGCGCGGAGCTGGTCGGCCTGCGGTGAAAAATTGCGGAAATAATCCAGCCCGCATTCGCCGACGGCAACGGTGTCCGGGCGCGACAGCAGGGCGCGCAACCGTGCCGGGGTGCGTTCGGCATCGTAGTCGCGCGCATGGTGCGGATGCACGCCGGCGGTGGAGGAGAGCAGGCCCGGATGACTTTCGCAGAGCGCAGCCGCCGCGGCGCTGGAATCCGCATCTGCGCCGGTGACCACCATGTGGCACACACCGGCGGCACGTGCGCGCGCAATGACTTCCGGGCGATCCCGATCAAAGCTGTCATGCGTCAGGTTGGCACCGATGTCAACAAGCGACAGGGTCATAGCGGCAGGCAGGGAATGAAGCAGCGCAGACTTTACCATGTGCCCGAACCGCGGGCGATATCAGACATCCGCGAGCGGGCGTTGCCGGTAGAACAGCGCGAGCTGCCGATACAGCGCCGGCAAGTGCCGGTACAAGTGCTCCGGTTGCTCGAAGAAGGTTTCGCTCGCGACCGCGAAGAATTCGCCGGGACTGGTGAGGGCGTAGTCGTCCAGCGGCAACGGTCCGCCGATCTGCCGCTGACCTTGCAGGCGCCCCCAGGCGCCGGTCAGCACGCGCGACCAGTCCGTGGTCCGCATGCCGGCGTGCAGGGGCGGGTAACCGTTGGCTTCGCCATTCAGCATGTCGAGTTTGTGCGCCATTTCATGAATGGCGACGTTGTGGCCCGGCGGTTGGCCGGCGCTCTGCACTTCCTGCCAGGACAGGATGACCGGACCCTGTGACCAGGCCTCGCCGGCCAGCACCTCGTGGCGCGGATGCACCACGCCGGCGTGATCGGTCTCGCTGCGTTTCGGAATGAACAGGTCGGGATAGACGACCAGCGCATGCCAGTCGCGATACCAGGACAGGCCGAGGTTCAGCACAGGGATGCAGGCATGCGTGGCGAGCACGACGCAATCCGTGCGCGACAGGTTGAAACCGCGTACCGGCTCCACGGATTTTTCGTGCAGGAACAGGGTCGCGAGCGTGCGCAAGCGGGCCTGATCGGAGGCCGTCAGGCGACGTGCCGGCGCGCACGCAGCCAGTGCCGCCTGCCAGTCGGATTCCCCGATCGGCCGACGCGACAGGATACGGCGCTCGCGCCAGGCTCTCAGACGGTTCAGCATGATGGGTCCGGATATCCACGGGACTCCGGTGGATATGTGGGCGATTCGCGCGCGGACAAGCCGCTTCAGGCCGCCTTCCATTTGAAACCGGCGGCACCGAGCGCCAGGAACAGCACGCTCATGCCTGCCAGCGCCAGCAGTTGCGGCCAGATGGCCAGCACGTCGCCGCCGTCCAGCATCACGGTGCGCGCGCCGTCCAGCATCTGCGTGAGCGGGAACACCTGCGCGGCATGTTGCAGCCAGCGTGGCGCACCATCCAGCGAGAACCACACCCCGGACAGGAACATCATCGGCCAGCTCAGCAGATTGAGCAGCCCGCCGGCGAATTCCTCGCTGCTGACGCGCGCCGATACCAGCAGACCCAGTGAAATCATGGACGTGGCGCCGAGCAGCGCGACCAGCAGCAGCGCGAGGTAGCTGCCGGACATGTAGAAACCCAGCAGCCAGTCCGTACCGAGATAGACCGCGATGGTGATGCCCATGATCAGCAGCAGACGCGAAGTCACCTGCGCGGCGATGAATTCCAGCGCATGCAGGGGCGTGGCATAAAGCCGTTTCAGAAAACCGTTCTTGCGGTAGCGCACGATCACGTAGCCGACGCCGAACAGGCAGGAAAACATCATGTTCATGCCCAGCACGCCGGGAATCAGCCAGTCCACATAGCCGATGCTGCGGCCGGTGACGGTGGCGCGGGTGTAATGCGCATCGCTTTCCCCGGCCAGGATCCTTTCCAGGATGTAACCCTTGGGTGAGGTCTCGTTCACCCAGTAGCGTGGCGCGGCAGGTTGGCGCAGGTCCAGCAGCATGTCGCTCTGGTTGTGCGCGACCCTGGATTCGGCTTCGGCCTGACGGGTGACGGTATAAAACTCCA
>DASSRV010000300.1:0-4533 GCA_035701605.1 Gammaproteobacteria bacterium | reverse complement strand
GATAGTCCGCCGCACCGGCCTTCACCAGTTGCACGGCGGTTTCCAGGTGCGACCAGCCGGTGAGCAGGATCACCGGCAGATCGGGATGGTGCGCGCGAATGGCATGAAACAGCGCCACGCCTTCCTCGCCGGAGGTGGTGTCGGCGCTGAAATTCATGTCCGCGATCACCACGTCCACGTGCGCATGTGCGAGTTGCGCCAGTCCCGCATCCGGCGTGGCCGCGGTGAGCGGGCGGATCTCGTGCAGTGACAGCAGCAACGAGAGCGCTTCGCACACCGCCGGCTGGTCGTCAATGATCAGGACGGTGCGCACGCGGTATCTCCGTATGGCATGCGCACCGGCTGAAGCCTCCGCATCAGTCCGTCCCGGTCACAGGGTGGCCGGTGCCTTGCCTGACTTGACCGCGGCGATCCAGCCGTTGACGCGCTGATCGAGCACGTCGAGCGGCAGCGCACCGCCATCCAGGATTTCGTCGTGGAAGGCGCGGATGTCGAATTTGTCGCCGAGTTCCCGCTTCGCGCGTTTGCGCAGTTCGAGAATCTTCAATTCGCCCATCTTGTACGCCAGCGCCTGACCCGGCCAGGTGATGTAGCGGTCGGTTTCGGCCTGCACGTCGGGCTCGTCCTCGCTGGAGTGGGCGTGGAAGTAGTCCACCATCTGCTGGCGCGTCCAGTGCATGTAGTGCACGCCGGTGTCGAGCACCAGCCGATCGGCGCGCAGCAATTCATCCGACAGGCGGCCGTAGTCGGACAGCGGGTCCTTGTAGAAACCAACGTCCTTGCCCAACTGCTCGGCGTACAGCGCCCAACCTTCGATATAGGCGTTGTAGCCGGCCTGCTGGCGGAACGGCGGCAGGTGCGGCAGCGTTTGCGCAATGGAAATCTGCATGTGATGGCCGGGAATGCCTTCATGGTAGGCGGTGGATTCGATGGTCAGCACGCTGCGATTCGAAAAATCGCCGGTGTTGACGAAGATCATGCCCGGGCGCGAACCGTCGGGCGTGCCTTGATGGTATTCGGCCGCGGCCGCGGCCTTCTCGCGGAATTTCTCGACCGGCACCACCTGCACTTCGGTCTTCGGCAACAGGCCGAACAACTTGGGCAACTCCGGCTCCATGCCGGCGATGTAATTGCGATAGCGGTTCAGGATGTCCTCACGCGATTTCGCATGCGTCTTCGGATTGGTCTTGAGCGAGGCGCGGAAACTCGCCAGATCCTTGAAACCCTGGGCATGGGCGATCCTGGTCATTTCGCCTTCGATGCGCGCGACTTCGGCCAGGCCGATCTTGTGGATCTGCTCCGGCGTCTTGTCGGTGGTGGTCATTTGCCTGACGTCGAAGCGGTAGATCGCGTCGCCGTTCGGCAGCGCCCAGATACCGTATTCGGTACGCCCATGCGGCGCGTACTCTTTCGCAACGAATTCACCCAGTTTGCGGTAGGCCGGGCGCACGTCGTCATTGATTGCGGCAAGGATCTGCCCGCGCAGTCGCTTCTGGTCCACCGCCGAAACGGATTCCGGAAAATGCCTGAGCGGTTGCGCGAACACGCTATCCATGCCGGCGGGTTTTTCGATTGCACCGATCTGCGTGACGACTTTTTCCAGCAGGTACTTCGGCGGCATCATCTTGTCCGCCATGCCCTTGCGTGCAATCTCGATGACCTGATCGAAGGCCTTCGGTACCGCCTTCAGGCGTGCGAGGTAATCCTCGTATTCCTTGGTGTTGTTGAACGGAATCGAGCTGACGAAACCGGCCAGCGCGAGGTGCGCACCGCTCATCTGGTCCAGCGGCATTTCGTCGAGCTTGAGTTTGTGTGCTTCCAGAGCGGCCTTGAGCTGGCGCACCATCAACTCCCGGTTGAGGCGGTCGGTCTCGGAGAAACCGGTGGGATCAATGGCCTCGAAGCGCTTGAGGAAATCGGCGGTGACTTTCTGTTCCGCCGCCAGATGCGTGAGCGACAAATCGCTCCAACGGTCGTTGTAGCGCAGGTCGCCCAGAATGGTGGCAAATTCGGGCGTATTTTCCAGGGTGTGCTGCCACTGTTCGGCCAGCAGGGCATTCAGCGCCTTCACGCGTGCCGCAACGCTCGCCGACGAGGCGGCAGGTGCGGCGGAAGCGGGGTGAGCCGCGGCGGCGGTAGCGATCGAGACGGCCAATGCGGCACCCGTCAGCAATGACAGCAATTTCATGGGTATTTCTCCATGCAAGGGTCGTATGATTGTACCTGCGCAGTGCAGGCCACGAACGTACTTCACAGCAAGTCTTTATACCGACCGCGTCGCCACCACCGGGGGCACACGGGACGCGCGCAGGGCGGGAGCCAGGGCGGCCAGTTGCCCCAGCAACCACAACAGTATCGCGCCAGCCGGCAGGTACCAGAGCGGCAGGCGTGGCAGTTCGTAGTGCTGCATCAGGAGCAGGTTCAGGCCGATTGCCAGCATTCCCCCCAGCACTACGCCGACGGTGACGATCAGGAAGTTCTCGGTCTGGAAATAGCGCAGGATGTCGCCGCGCGTGGCGCCGATGGCGCGACGGATGCCGATGCTGCGGGTACGCTGTTGTACCCAGAAGTTCGCCAGCCCCGTGATACCGAGTGCGGTCACGAACAACAGGCCCAGCGCCGAAGCGATCAGCAGCCCGATCATGGTGGTGTCGCGCTGGAAATAGGCGGCGCGGATCTGTGTGTAGGTGCGCATTCGGGCAGGGTCAATAATGCGATTGGGGCTGGCCTTCACCAGTGCGGCTTCCGCCGCCTTCAGCACGCGTTGGCGATCCTGCGGTGCACTGCGCATCACGTAGGTGACGCCGGAATAATTGGGCAACTGCGGCCAGATCATGGTGTCGCCATTCGTGCCGGGCGCCCGCAGGCTCGGGCGCAACAGCGTTTCCACGATGCCGACGACGCGGATGACCGCGTCGCCGAGGTACATGCTCTGGCCCAGCGCCTGTTTGCCCGGATACAAGTGCTCTGCCAGCGCGCGCGAGATGATGGCCACGGCGGGCTTGTGTTCGCTGCCGACGATGTAGTCGTCCGGCTGGAAATCGCGCCCCGCGACCAGGTGCAGGCCCAGCGTTTTGAGCAAACCGGGACTACCGTCGTAAACGCTGGGCTGTACACAGCCCGTACCCTTGGCTGAACGCTGCTGCATGGTGCGCTGCCGGGATTTCTCGTCCGGACAGGTCCCGTAGGAGGAACTGTTGTGGTTCAACGGCAGCGAATAGCTTACCGCCGCCACCGAGGTCACGCCGGGAATCGCGCGCAACACTTCGAGGTCGGTCTGGTGCCGCGCCTGGGCGTTCTCGTTCTTTTCGATGCCGCTGCTGTGGATCGCGGACAGTTCGCTCTCGGCGATGCCGGTGGGCACGCTGATGCGCTGCACGCGCTTGGCCACCATGAATGCCACGTTGCAGACAATGGCACAGGTAAATGCCACTTGCAGCATCAATAATGCGACGGTGAGCTTGTGGTGACGCAGCGAGGCAAGGATTGGTCGGATGGGCATGATGACTTTTCCTCACAGGGCTTTGAGTTGCAATGCCGGCGGAACCCGACAGGCACGCCAGGCCGGCAGCAGGCCGGCCAGCACGCTGGCGAAGATGGCGAGCGCGAGCGTGCCGAGCAGCATCGGCACGTCCATCTGCGCCAGTTTCGCATAGTCGTCCGGGCGCTGGCGCACGCTCCACAGCCCGGCTTGCGCGATCAGCAGGCCCAGCACGCCGCCGCTCACGCCGATCAATGCCGACTCGATGCCGAGTTGCAGGAAGATGTCGCCTCGCCGCGCACCCAGCGCGCGGCGCACGCTGATCTCACTGCTGCGGCGCAGGAACTTGGCCAAGAGCAGCGCCACGATGTTGAGCAGACACACGAACAGGAAACCCAGTGCCAGCCACAATTGCAAGCGCACGTCGTTCGGCACCAGGTTCAGATGCGCCAGCCAGCCCATCAGGCTGTACAGCTTCGCGTGGGTGGGCGGCCGCTGGAAACGACCCAGCGTCTTCTGCTCGGCGGAGTAATTCACCAGGTATTGCCGATAGGCGGTCACCTGTGCCGGTGTGTCCAACTGCATCCAGAATTGCAGCCAAGTCAGGGTGGGACTGCGCATGCCCATGTGGTCATCGCCCCAACTGTTTTGATTGCCGGTGACGTGGAGATCCTTTTCCACGGCAACCGAAAGCGGCAGGAAGAACTGATCCTCGTCGCTGTACTGCTCGCCCGTGGAGTCGGCGTAGAACAGCGGCTTCGGCGCCCAGTGCCCCGTGACGCCGATTACCCGGTAGTCGAGAGTATCCAGTCGCACCGTCTTGCCCACGACATCCATGCTGCCGAACAGCTTGCGTGCCATCGCTTCGCTGAGCACCACCACGTGTGCAGCGGCGGCATCGTCCTTCGCACTCCAGCCACCGCCTTGCGCGAACGGCACACCGAACAGGGCGAAGAAATCCGCGGTGGTGTAGCGACCGTTCGCATAGAACGGCTGCAAGTCCGAACGTGCCGGATGCACCAGCAACGAGCCCCCCGCCATGGCTGCCTGTC
>DASSRV010000299.1:0-2304 GCA_035701605.1 Gammaproteobacteria bacterium | reverse complement strand
CACGTGCTTGGGCACACTGTTGAACAGGTCGGCGATGGCACGGCTACCCGAATCGGATGGCACGTGCGGCCAATACGCCGCCCATATGTCGTAGGTGTGGCGTCCGAGCAGCAGGTCGAACGGCTGCGAGTGCAGGTCCTGCACGAATCGGCCGATGGCTTCGTCGGCGTAGGGGACCTGCCAACCGCCATAACGGAATTCGCCGCTGGTGTCTTCCTTCGGCCCGCCAGGAGCCTGCATCACGCCATCGAGACTGATGAAAGCGGAAACAATGAGCTTGCGCATGGCGTCCTCCAGGTCCGCGGATCCAATCGGTTCGTAAAAACGACGAACGATCCGCACCTGGATCGACAGTCAAGCTTGGCCGCCCGGCGCGTGAAATCCCGTCGGGCCCGAAGCGGTTCGACCGGCCCGATCCGCAGCGGACGGACGGGCGCTGGAATGAGCGGTCAGACCCAGGGAACGCCGACCAATCATCCTGCAGCCAAGGCGGCGAAAGCCGCCAACAACACGGCGGTCAGGTAGCGCGACCATCCGGGTCTGTCGCCCCAGTACGCCAGCGAACCCCATGCCAGTGCGCCCGTCAACCCGTATGCCACCTGCAAACGGTTGCCGTGCGACCACTGCCACATGTCGACAAGCGCGAGAACAGCGACGAGCGCGCTGAGGATGCGTAGCGAGCGAGAAAGCCTTGGGCCTTTCCGTGCATTCCCAGTCATGGCTGCTTCCCCCAGGATCGAGCGCGACGCGAAGCGCGCCGGCGTCCACCACACCACAAACGCTATCGTTTCGGTTTCAACGAATCGTCGGCGCGCATAGCCCGGTAACGGGCCAGGCGCTGCTCCAAAGTGCCCGTGTGCAGCTCGAACAAATGATTGTCGAAGTCATAGAAGTACAAAGACCGGCCTTCTCCCGCGACGCGATCGCGGGCGGGCCGGATTTCGACGCCCAGCGCCTGCAGTCTGGCCTCGTACATGGGCAGATCAGCGTCGCTTACCGCGAACGCGACGTGCTGATACGACCTGTCGCCGGGCGGTTCACCCTCCATGGCCGCGAGCCAAACCCCGCCCACCACGAAGAATTTCTCGCGCGAAAGCGAGTGATTCTGGCCGGCACTGTCGTACACCTCACGAGCCCCCAGCCCATCACACAACAACGTCGCCATGCGCTCGAGGTCACGGACCATGAAAGTGATGTGGCTGATGCCTTGCATGAGTGCAACGCCCTGGTTACCGGCGCGTGCAGCGCGCCCACGATGAGGTTCGTCTGGCGTGGTCCACGATACCGCAGCAGCAAGCAGTAACGCAGGCAGCGATCAATCCGGCGACGAACCCGCGCAGCGGTTTGGCAATCTCGGCTGAACCGTCAGGCGCCAGCGCCTACGACTTGCACGCCCGGTACCCACACTTGCAACCACCTTGATACTTTTTCCTCCGGCCTCAAAAGTTGCGGTGATGCAGGAACAGACGCACCAAAGAGCGAACGCTCATCGAGACAGCCGACATTGACAGCGCCGTAGATATTGCCCCGATGCTCAAAGGTCACAGCGACCAGTACGCCGCACCGACCGCACAGCCGGAAGCGTGCCGCTTTTGAGCCCTGGCGGTAGGAATGGAGAGCGTTTGGCTCCGCGACGGTAATGCGAAGGTGGCCCGATGGGTCGGAGACGTACGCGGCACCGTGCTTTTGGCAGAAACTGCAATCGCACGCCCGGGGTGCCGTACCTGCAAGCTCCGCGCTCGTGGTGAATTCGACTCGCACGCAACCACAATGACAACCGCCGTGTACTGTCGTTGATCGATCGGCTCGCGTCATACCTGCACCTGGTGCTAACGTTCGACATGAGCGGCGGCTTGCCGATGGCGCAGCCAGCGTCCGATGAAGGGGTTAGGCTGCGCTTTTCGCGCCACGGACCAATAGCCACAGCATTAGTAGGAGTTCCGCCAGTGCCCCCAGCGGCATGATGTAGGGGGACAGTGCCGTGGCAAGAGGCGGCCAAATGAAAGTCGACCAGCCCAGACCAGCGGCAAGCATGAGTATCCCGAGGAACCTCGGCAGCAGTTTGGACCCGATGATGAGACACCCAATGCACAGATTGAACAGTGCAAACAGGACAAGGGACGTATTGAATGTGAGGGCGTGAAGCCTGAGGCAGAGCAGTGCGGCCGAATGTACTTGCTCTGCCGTGAACGAGCTGAGCCAGCCGTTAGAACCGAGAAGGAACAGGGACGCCATGCGAAATGTGTTGCCAAAAATCTGGACGGAGCATCCGACAAGACCAAAGAACGCCGCCGCCACCGACAA
>DASSRV010000298.1:0-9499 GCA_035701605.1 Gammaproteobacteria bacterium | reverse complement strand
GTGAAGGTGTGGGTGTTCAAGGGTGAGGTCGTCGAAGATCGGCGCGGTCGCACCTACTCGAGCGACACCGCGTAGGAGGATATCAGATCATGTTGGCTCCCAAGCGAGTTAAGTTTCGCAAGCAGATGAAGGGCAAGAACCGCGGCATGGCCCATGTCGCCAACAAGGTCAGCTTCGGCGAATTCGGCCTGAAGTGCCTTGAGCCGGGCCGCATCACCGCGCGCCAGATCGAGGCCGCGCGTCGCGCCATGACCCGCTTCGTCAAGCGCGGCGGCAAGATCTGGATCCGGGTGTTCCCGGACGTGCCGGTGACCAAGAAACCGCTGGAAGTGCGCATGGGCAACGGCAAGGGCGGCGTCGAGTACTGGGTGGCGAAGATCCAGCCCGGTTCGGTGCTGTACGAAATGGAAGGCGTGGACGAGGCAACCGCGCGCGAGGCGTTCCGCCTGGCGGCCGCCAAGCTGCCGGTCACCACGGCCTTCGTCAACCGGGTGGTGATGTGATGGACATCAAGGAAATGCGCGGCAAGACCGCCAAACAGTTGCGCGAGGAACTGGTGGCGTTGCGCCGTGAACAGTTCAACCTGCGCATGCAGCACGCCGCCGGGCAGATGCCGCGTGCGCACCAGATCCGCGCGGCGCGCAAGAACATCGCGCGCGTCAAGACAGTGCTCGCCGAACAGGCGAAGGCAGGCAGCAAATGAGCGAACAGCAGCAGGTGTCCCGCACCCTGACCGGCAAGGTGGTCAGCAACAAGATGGACAAGACCATCACCGTGTCGGTGGAGCGCGTCGAGACGCACCCCACCTACGGCAAGATCATGCGGCGTCGCAGCAAGATCAAGGCCCACGATGAGAAGAACGCCTGTCAGGAAGGCGACACCGTGGTGATTACGCAATGCCGCCCGTTGTCCAGGCACAAATCCTGGACGCTGGTGGAAATCGTGCAGCGCGCCGCGGCCGACGTCCGCGCCGCGTCGTAACCCAGCCGGAGTTTGAGCCATGATCCAGATGCGAACCGTGCTCGATGCCGCCGACAACAGCGGCGCACGCAGCCTGAAGTGCATCAAGGTGCTGGGCGGTTCCAAGCGCCGTTACGCGCGCATTGGCGACGTCATCAAGGTCAGCATTGGCGACGCGATTCCGCGCGGCAAGGTCAAGAAGGGCGAGGTGTACAACGCCGTGGTGGTGCGCACCCGCAGCGGCGTGCGCCGTCCGGATGGCTCGCTGATCAAGTTCGACGGCAATGCCGCCGTGCTCCTGACCAGCAAACTGGAACCGGTCGGAACCCGTATCTTCGGGCCGGTCACGCGCGAACTGCGCACCGAGCGCTTCATGCGCATCATTTCACTGGCGCCGGAAGTGCTGTAAGCGCCGGGAGCAGAGACTATGCAACGCATCAAGAAAGGCGACGAAGTGGTGGTCATTACCGGCAAGGACAAGGGCCGGCGTGGCGCCGTGGTCAAGGTGCTGGACAACGACCGTGTCGTGGTCGAGAACGTGAATGTGGTCAAGAAGCACACCCGTCCGAATCCGAACGCAGGTGTGACCGGCGGCATCGTGGACCGGGAAATGTCCATCCACATTTCCAACGTGATGCTGTTCAATCCGGTCACCAAGAAGGGCGACCGGGTGGGTTTTCGCAAGCTGGAGGACGGCCGTCAGGTGCGCTTCTTCCGTTCCAACAAAGAAGTGGTTGACGTCTGAGGTCGGCACACATGGCAAGATTGCAACAGTTTTACCGGGATACCGTGGTGCCGAAGCTCACCGAGCGTTTCGGCTACAAGAACCCGATGCGGGTACCGCGCATCACCAAGATCACGCTCAACATGGGCGTGGGCGAGGCGGTGGCGGACAAGAAAGTCATCGAGAACGCGGTTTCCGACATGACCAAGATCGCCGGTCAGAAGCCGGTGGTCACCAAGGCGCGCAAATCCATCGCCACCTTCAAGATCCGCGAGGATTATCCCGTGGGTTGCAAGGTGACGCTGCGCCGCGAACACATGTACGAGTTTCTGGACCGCCTGATCAGCGTTTCGCTGCCGCGCGTGCGCGATTTCCGCGGCATCAGCGGCCGCTCGTTCGACGGACGCGGCAACTACAGCATGGGCGTCAAGGAACAGATCATTTTCCCCGAGATCGAGTACGACAAGATTGACGCGCTCCGGGGCATGGACATCACCATCACGACCAACGCCCGGAGCGACGAGGAAGCCAAAGCGCTGTTACAGGCGTTCAACTTCCCGTTCCGGAACTGAGGACAGACGCATGGCCAAGACCTCCATGGTGAACCGCGAGATCAAGCGCGCCAAGCTGGCGGCGAAATATGCCGCCCAACGCAAGGAGCTGAAGCGCGTGATCTTCGATCTCAACAGCAGCGACGAAGAGCGGCACACCGCCGTTGCCAAGCTCGCCTCGTTGCCGCGCGACGGCAGCCCGAGCCGCATGCGCAACCGCTGCAAGCTCACCGGTCGTCCGCACGGTTTCTACCGCAAGTTCGGCCTGGGCCGCAACAAACTTCGCGAAGCCGCCATGCGCGGCGACGTGCCCGGCCTGACCAAGGCCAGTTGGTAATTGACTGAAGGATATCGATACCCATGAGTATGACTGATCCCATCGCCGACATGCTTACCCGCATTCGCAACGGCCAGCAGATTGGCCGCAACGAGGTCAGCATGCCGGCTTCCCGGCTCAAGCTCGAAATCGCCCGCGTGCTCAAGGACGAGGGCTACATCCAGGATTTCGCGAGCCGCGAGCAGGACGGCAAGCCGTCCCTGAGCGTGACCCTGAAATACCACGAGGGCCGTCCGGTCATCGAGCGCATCCAGCGCGTCAGCCGGCCGGGCCTGCGCGTGTACAAGGGCAAGGCCGAGCTGCCGCGCGTGCTGGGCGGGCTCGGGGTTGCGGTGATCTCCACTTCCAGCGGCGTGATGAGCGACCGGGCTGCGCGTGCCGCGGGCCAGGGTGGCGAAGTCATCTGCGTCGTCTCGTAATTGCCCGCGAGGATTGGGTCCCATGTCCAGAGTAGCCAAACAGCCGATTCCGCTGCCCAAGGGCGTCGAAGCGTCGGTGTCCGCGAATGCGGTGTCCATCAAGGCCGCCAAAGGCAGCGTCACGATTCCGCTGCATGCCGCGGTCGAGGTCAAGAATGACAACGGCGTGCTGCACGTCGCGCTGCGCGACGGCCATCCCGAGGCGGATGCGCAGGCCGGTACCACGCGCGCGTTGCTGGCGAATGCCGTGTACGGCGTGAGCCAGGGGTTCCAGAAGAAGCTGGAACTGGTGGGCGTCGGTTACCGCGCCCAGGCCCAGGGCAAGGTGTTGAACCTGACGCTCGGGTTTTCGCATCCGGTGAACTATGCGGTGCCGGAAGGCATCAGCATCGAGACTCCGAGCCAGACCGAGATCCTGGTCAAGGGCGTGGATTTGCAGAAAGTCGGCCAGGTGGCAGCGGACATCCGCGGTTACCGTCCGCCCGAGCCCTACAAGGGCAAGGGTGTGCGCTATGCCGACGAGCGCGTGGTCCTCAAAGAGGCCAAGAAGAAATAACGGGTGGTGTGAGCGATGGACAAGAAACCGATGGAAAAGAAACTGGCCAGGCTGCGCCGCGCGCGCCGTGCCCGTGCCCATATCCGCGAGCTCGGTGTGTACCGCCTTACGGTCCACCGTACGCCCAGCCACATCTATGCGCAGATCATCACGCCGGAAGGCAAGGTGGCGGCGGCAGTCTCCACGCTGGATGCGGGCATCAAGCAGGGTCTGAAGCACACCGGCAACGTGGCTGCCGCCAGTGCCGTGGGCAAGAGCATTGCCGAGAAAGCCAAACAGGCGGGCATCGAGGCAGTCGCGTTCGACCGCTCCGGGTTCAAGTACCACGGGCGCATCAAGGCTCTGGCCGATGCCGCGCGTGAAAACGGTTTGCAGTTCTAAGGGTGCAACATGGCGAAATTCGATAACCTTCCGGAAAGCGGTGACGGCCTCCAGGAAAAACTGGTGGCGGTGAACCGTGTCGCCAAGGTCGTGAAAGGCGGACGCCAGTTCGGCTTCACCGCGCTGACCGTGGTGGGCGACGGCGACGGCAAGGTCGGCTTCGGTTACGGCAAGGCACGCGAAGTGCCGAACGCGGTGTCGAAGGCCATGGAACAGGCGCGCAAGAACCTGCGCCAGGTGCACCTGCGCGAAGGCACGCTGTATTACGCGATGAACGCCCGTCACGGTGCCACCCGCGTGTACATGCAGCCGGCCTCGCAGGGTACCGGCATCATCGCCGGCGGCGCCATGCGCGCGGTGCTGGAAGTGGCCGGCGTCAAGAACGTGCTGGCCAAGAGCTACGGTTCGCGCAATCCCATCAACGTGGTGCGCGCCACGCTGAATGCACTGACCGGCATGCGTTCGCCGCACAGCATCGCGGCCAAGCGCGGCAAGACGCTGGACGAGATCAAGGGTTGAACATGAGCAAGGGTAACGCCAAACAGATCAAGGTCACGCAGGTGAAGAGCGGTTTCGGCCGTCTGCAAAGCCATCGTGACACCCTGCGCGGGCTGGGCCTGCGCCGTCTGCATCATACCGTCAGCGTCACGGACACGCCGGAGAATCGCGGCATGATCAGCAAGGTGTCCTACATGCTGCGCGTGGAGGAGTCATGAACATGCGTCTCAACACGCTTTCGCCGGCGCTTGGCAGCAAGACCGGCAAGAAGCGCCTCGGCCGCGGTACTGGCTCGGGCCTGGGCAAGACCTCGGGCAAGGGCCACAAGGGTCAGTACGCGCGCAAGGGCGGCTACCACAAGGTCGGCTTCGAAGGCGGCCAGATGCCGCTGCAACGCCGCCTGCCCAAGGTCGGGTTCCGCTCCGCGCTCAAGGCCAGCCGTGCCGAACTGCGGCTGGATGCGCTGGCGCGCGTCGAGGCCGAGGTGGTTGACGTGCTGGCGCTGATTCACGCCGGTCTGGTGCCGGTCGGCACCGACAAGGTCAAGGTGATCCTGGCCGGCGAACTCAAGAAGAAGGTCGCGCTCAAGGGCGTGGCCGCCACGCGTGGCGCGCGCGCCGCGATCGAAGCCGCAGGCGGCAAGCTGGAAGACTGACGTGTCGCGTAACGGCCCCGGCATCATGAACGCATTTTCGGAGATCGGACGCCTGTCCGATCTGCGCCGGCGCGTGCTGTTCCTGATCGGCGCCCTGGTGGTGTTCCGGCTGGGCACACACATCCCGGTGCCGGGCATTGATCCCTCCGCGCTGGCGCGCCTGTTCGATCAGCATTCCGGCGGCCTGCTCAACATGTTCAACATGTTCTCGGGTGGCGCACTCCGGCGCCTGTCGGTGTTTGCGCTCGGTGTGATGCCGTACATCTCCGCCTCCATCATCATGCAGATGCTGGCGGTGGTGGTGCCGAGCCTGGAAAAGCTGCGCAAGGAAGGCCAGTCCGGCCAGCGCATCATCACCAAGTACACGCGCTGGGGCACCGTGGCGCTGGCATTCTTCCAGTCGCTCGGCGCGGCGCTGGCGCTGGAAGGCCAGGGCGTTGCCATCACGCCGGGCTTCACCTTCGTGTTCACCGCCACCGTCAGCCTGGTCACCGGCACCATGTTCCTGATGTGGATCGGCGAGCAGGTCACCGAGCGCGGCATCGGCAACGGCATTTCCATGATCATTTTCGCCGGCATCATCGCCGGCCTGCCGGCCGCCTTCGGCGGCACCCTGGATCTGGTGCGCACCGGGCAGATGAATCCGCTCATCGCCATCGTGGTCTTGGCGCTGGTGCTGGGTGTAACGGCCTTCGTGGTGTTCGTCGAGCGCGGCCAGCGCCGCATCACCGTGAATTACGCCAAGCGTCAGCAGGGCCGTCGCATGTACGCGGCGCAAACCAGCCACCTGCCGCTCAAGCTCAACATGTCGGGCGTGATCCCGCCGATTTTCGCGTCCTCGATCATCCTGTTCCAGGCCACCATGGGCAACTGGTTCGGCCAGAATCCGGATTTCGCCTGGTTGCAGCGTTTTGGCGCCATGATGTCGCCGGGCCAGCCCCTGTACGTACTGCTGTACGGCGGCCTGATCATTTTCTTCTGCTTTTTCTACACCGCGCTGGTGTTCAATTCCAAGGAAACCGCCGAGAACCTGAAGAAGTCCGGCGCGTTCATCCCCGGTATCCGGCCCGGCCAACAGACCGCCGGCTACATAGACGCGGTGCTGACCAAGCTCACGTTCTGGGGCGCGATCTACGTCACCGCGGTGTGCCTGTTGCCGGAGTTCCTGATCCTGTACTGGAACGTGCCGTTCTATTTCGGCGGCACCTCGCTCCTGATTGACGTGGTGGTGGTGATGGACTTCATGTCGCAGTTGCAGGCACACATGATGTCGCACCAGTACGAGGGCCTGTTGCGCAAGGCCAATCTCAAGGGCTACGGCCGCAGCGGCCTGCAATGATTTTTGAGGCATCCGGCCGCTCCGGGTGCCCTGTGGGAGTCGAGACATGAAAGTTCGAGCATCGGTCAAGAAAATCTGCCGCAACTGCAAGATCGTGCGCCGCAACGGCGTGGTGCGCGTGATCTGCACCGACGCGCGCCACAAGCAGCGTCAGGGTTGAGGCATTGATTTTGAAGGCAATTTCCGGCAAACTTACCCGTTTTCGCCCGGCTAAGGCAGGGCGTCGCAGGAGAGGCAGTTAAATGGCCCGCATCGCTGGCATCAACATCCCGGCCAACAAGCACACCGTGATCGGTTTGCAGAGCATTTACGGCATCGGCAGCACCCGCGCCAAGCAGGTGTGCGCCGCGTCCGGCGTCAAGCCCGAGACCAAGGTCAAGGACCTCACCGACGCCGAAGTCGAGGCCCTGCGTATCCAGATCGCCCGCTTCGCGGTCGAGGGCGACCTGCGCCGCGAAAATTCCATGAGCATCAAGCGCCTCATGGACCTTGGCTGTTACCGCGGTCTGAGGCACCGCCGCGGTCTGCCGGTGCGCGGTCAGCGTACCCGCACCAATGCGCGCACCCGCAAGGGCCGTCGCAAAGCCGTCACCAAATAATCAACGCCCAGGCAGGAATCTCCATGGCCGACGCCAAGCCCCAATCCAGCGGCACGCCGCGCAAGCGCGCCAAGAAAGTCGTGGTGGACGCAATCGCACACGTGCATGCGTCGTTCAACAACACCATCATCACCATCACCGACCGCCAGGGCAACGTGCTGTGCTGGGCGACCTCGGGCGGTTCGGGTTTCCGCGGTTCGCGCAAATCCACGCCGTTCGCGGCCCAGGTGGCGGCGGAGCGTGCCGGCAACGTGGCGCAGGAATTCGGCGTCAAGAACATGGAAGTGCAGGTCAAGGGCCCGGGTCCCGGTCGCGAATCCGCGGTGCGCGCCCTGCACAATCTCGGTTTCAAGGTGGCGAACATCTCGGATGTAACGCCGATCCCGCACAACGGCTGTCGTCCGCCCAAGAAGCGCCGCGTTTAAGAGGCTCAGTTCATGGCTCGCTACATCGGACCCAAATGCAAACTGTCCCGGCGTGAAGGCACGGACCTGTTCCTCAAGAGCAGCGTGCGTCCGCTGGAATCGAAATGCCGTATCCAGTCGGCCCCCGGCCAGCACGGCGCCAAGCGCGGCCGTCTGTCCGATTACGGCGTGCAGTTGCGCGAGAAGCAGAAGCTGCGCCGCATGTACGGCGTGCTGGAGCGCCAGTTCCGCCGCTATTACCAGGAAGCCGCGCGCCGTACCGGCGCCACTGGCCAGACCCTGCTGCAATTGCTCGAATGCCGGCTCGACAACGTCGTGTATCGCATGGGCTTTGCCGCCACCCGCGCCGAGGCCCGTCAGTTGGTCGGCCACAAGGCGATCGAGGTGAACGGCAAGAGCGTCAACATCCCGTCCTATCAGGTCAAGGCCGAGGACGTGATTTCGGTGCGTGAACGCGCCAGGAAGCAGTTGCGCATCCAGTCCGCGCTCAACATTGCCAAACAGGTTGGCTTCCCGGAATGGGTGGAAGTGGACGAGAGCAAGTTCAGCGGCAAATTCAAGTCGGTGCCGGAGCGTACCGATTTCCTGCCCGACATCAACGAGAATCTCGTGGTCGAGTTGTACTCCAAGTAACCGGTTTTTCGCGAGGCATCTGTCCCATGCAAGGTTCAGTAATGGAATTTTTGAAGCCACGCCTGGTCGGCGTGCAGGCGCAGTCCGAGCATCAGGCACGCGTGGTGCTGGAGCCGCTGGAACGCGGTTTCGGACACACGCTCGGCAATGCGCTGCGTCGCATCCTGTTGTCCTCAATGCCCGGCGCCGCGGTGGTGGAAGCCGAGATCGAAGGCGTGCTGCACGAGTACACCTCGATCGAGGGCGTGCAGGAAGACGTGGTCGAGATCCTGCTCAACCTCAAGAACCTCGCCATCCGCATGCACACGCGCGATGACGCCACCCTGACCCTGGTCAAGAAGGGTCCGGGCGCGGTGACCGCCGCCGACATCCAGTTGGATCACGACATCGAGATCGTGAACAGGGACATGGTGATCGCGCACCTGAACAGTGCCGGTTCCATCAACATGAAGCTCAAGATCAAGCGCGGGCGCGGCTACCAGCCGTCCAACTCGCGGCTTCAGTTCGAGGAGGAGACCCGTCCCATCGGCCGCCTGCAACTGGATGCCTCGTTCAGCCCGGTGCGCCGCGTCACCTACAGCGTGGAAAGTGCGCGCGTCGAGCAGCGCACCGACCTCGACAAGCTGGTGATTGACATCGAGACCAACGGCACCATTGACCCGGAAGAGGCCATCCGTCGCGCCGCCAGCATCCTGTCCGAACAACTGGCCGCGTTCGTGGACCTCAAGGGTCGCGATGCCGGCCAGGGTCATGCCGATACGCATTTCGACCCGATCCTGCTGAAGTCGGTGGACGAACTGGAACTCACGGTGCGTTCCGCCAACTGCCTCAAGCAGGAGAATATCCAGTACATCGGCGACCTGGTGCAGAAAACCGAAGTCGAGCTGCTCAAGACGCCGAACCTCGGCAAGAAGTCGCTCACCGAGATCAAGGACGTGCTCGCACAGCACAGCCTCGCGCTCGGCATGAAGCTCGAGAATTGGCCGCCGGCGAGCCTCAAGAAATAATTCCGTTTTCCCAAATCAAGCAGCAAGGGTCCGAGGGCGATGCGTCACCAGAACATCGGCAGACAACTGAGCCGCAACAGTGCACACCGTGCCGCGCTGATGCGCAACATGGCCGCGGCGCTGCTGCGTTACGAGACCATCCGCACCACCGTGCCGAAGGCCAAGGAACTGCGTCGCGTGGTCGAGCCGCTCATCACGCTCGCGAAAGTGGATAGCGTGGCCAAGCGCCGGTTGGCGTTCGCGCGCCTGCGCGATGATGCCGTGGTGGCCAAGCTGTTCACCGATCTCGGCCCGCATTACCAGACGCGCGCCGGCGGTTACACCCGCATCCTGAAGCACGGCCTGCGTGCCGGCGACAAGGCGCCGATGGCGGTGATGCAACTGGTGGACCGTGAAGCGGCCGCGAAACCCGCCG
>DASSRV010000297.1:0-7618 GCA_035701605.1 Gammaproteobacteria bacterium | reverse complement strand
CCGGGTTCCTCATTCAAGCCGTTCTACTATTCTGCCGCGCTGGAGAAGGGCTTCACGACCGCCAGTGTGGTCAACGATGCGCCGGTCGTGGTGAAGGATCCGGCGCTGGGCGCGTGGCGCCCCGGCAATTATGAAGGCGAGTTCAACGGCCCGACCCGGTTGCGCAACGCGCTGACACATTCACTGAATCTGGTTTCGATCCGTGTGCTGCAACAGATCGGCATTGATTACGCCACCGACTATCTCGCCAGATTCGGTTTCAAACCCGACGAGTTGCCTCACAACCTGACGCTGGCGCTTGGCAGCGCCAGCCTGACGCCGCTGGAAATGGCGCGCGGCTACGCGGTATTCGCCAACCGCGGATTCCGCGTCACGCCGTACTACATCGAACGCATCGAGGACGGTTCCGGCAAGCTCTTGTTCGAGGCCGATCCGGGTCTGGCCTGCGACGAGGCCTGCAAGGTGGATACCACCGGCGCGGTCAAGACCCTTGCACCCGCGGCGGCGGCATCCCCCCCGGTCATGCCGAAATTCGCATCGCGCGTCATCACGCCACAGAACGACTGGCTCATGACCAGCATGATGCAGGACGTCATCCGGCAGGGCACCGGCCGGCGTGCGCTCGCGCTCGGCCGCGGGGATCTGGCCGGCAAGACCGGCACTACTGACGATTTCACCGATGCCTGGTTCGACGGCTACAACAACGATCTGGTCAGCGTGGTGTGGGTGGGCAACGACCAGCCCTCGCAATCGCTGGGCAGCGGCGAGCAGGGCGCGCTTGCCGCACTGCCGATCTGGGTGGATTTCATGGGCCGGGCGCTCAAGGGCGTGCCGGACCCGAGCGATCCCTACCCGCAGCCGCCCGGGCTGGTGCGCGCGCGCATTGATCCCAATACCGGGCTGCTGGTCAGCGCCAGCGATCCGGATTCCATCTGGGAATATTTCGAGGCCGGGCACCTGCCGGCCAAGGCGCCGGACAAGAAGAAGCAGACCAACGGGGCGGATCTATTCTGAGTGACGGGGAAATCACGGACATCCGCAACGCCTGTGCTACCCTTTTCGCAGTGACACCGGATTCGCGCAGCCATGCCCCGACGCTCACCGCCGCGTGCCGATGATTCCCGCCGCCTGCTGACCCAGGAAGCCGCGCGCATCATGGCCGAGGAAGGTGTGCGCGATTTCCTGTTCGCCAAGCGCAAGGCCGCGGAGCGGCTCGGTTTCGATCCGCGCAGCCTGCATCTGCCCACCAATCTCGAACTCGAACAGGCGTTGCGCGAACGTCAACGCCTGTTCCAGTCCGAGTCCCAGCCCGGCTGGCTGCGCGACCTGCGTCTCACCGCGCGGGAAGCCATGCAGTTGCTGGAGCATTTCAACGCCCGGCTGGTCGGCCCGGTGCTGGCCGGCACCGCTGCGGCAAATGCTGCCGTACACCTGCACGTATTCAGCGATCTGCCCGAGCAGTTGGCGATCTTTCTTATGGAAAAAAACATTCCCTACGAAGTTTCGGCGCGCAAGCTCAAGAGTGGTGCCGGCGTCGTGCATGAATACCCGGTGTACCGTTTCGTGGCAGGCGACGTGCCGATCGAGCTCACCGTGTTCGGTGTGGACGGCATCCGTGAAGCGCCGGCAAGTCCGGTGGATGGCCGCCCCATGCGGCGCGCTTCATTGCGGGAGCTTGAAGCCCTGTTGGCGGCACCGCCCTGCGAGGATACGGCCTTGCGATGCGAATGAAGAAAAACGGCCCTGCGGCCGTTTTTCGTTGCCGGTAACCGGAGTACCGCTTACTTGCGCTTGCCGATCTCGGTGTAATCGCGTTTCACCGGGCCGGTGTAGAGCTGGCGCGGACGACCGATCTTCATGTGCGGATCGCTGATCATTTCCTGCCAGTGCGCGACCCAGCCGACGGTACGGGCGATGGCGAACATCACGGTCATCATGTGCACGGGGATGCCGAGCGCGCGATAAATGATGCCGGAATAGAAATCCACGTTCGGATACAGCTTCTTCTCGATGAAGTATTCGTCCTTGAGCGCGATTTCCTCCAGCTTGAGCGCAAGTTCGAGTTGCGGATCGTCACCACGACCGAGCTTATGCAGCACCTTGTGGCAGGTAGCGCGGATGATCTTGGCGCGCGGATCGTAGTTCTTGTACACGCGATGGCCGAAGCCCATGAGCCGGAAACCCGAGTTCTTGTCCTTGGCGCGTGCGATGGCCTTGTCTATGTTCTTGACGTCGCCGATTTCCTTCAGCATGTTCAACACGGCTTCGTTGGCGCCGCCGTGCGCCGGGCCCCACAGCGTCGCGATGCCGGCCGCGATGGCCGCATAGGGGTTGGTGCCGGAGCTGTCGGCCAGGCGCACCGTCGAGGTGCTGGCGTTCTGCTCGTGGTCGGCGTGCAGGATGAACAGCAGATCCAGTGCCTCGGCCGCGACGGGGTCCACGTGGTATTCCTCGGCCGGCACCGAGAACAGCATGTGCAGGAAATTGGCGCAGTAGTCGAGGTCGTTGCGCGGATACACGAAGGGCTGGCCGATGCCGTGCTTGTACACGCCGGCCGCGAGCGTCGGTATCTTGGCAATGATGCGGTGCGCGAAGATTTCGCGATGGCGCGGATTATGGATGTCGGTGGAGTCGTGATAGAAGGCCGACAGCGAACCCACTACCGCCGTCATCATCGCCATGGGATGGGCGTCGTAATGGAAGCCGTTGAAGAAGCGCAGGATGGCCTCGTTCACCAGCGAATGATGCTGGATGATATTGACGAATTCTTCGAGCTGGCTTTTGGTGGGCAGCTCGCCGTACAGGGTGAGATACGCGACCTCGAGGAAACTGCTTTTTTCGGCCAGTTGCTCCACCGGGTAACCGCGGTAGAGCAGGATGCCCTTGTCGCCGTCAATGAAGGTGATCTTGCTTTCGCAACTGGCGGTGGCGGTGAAGCCGGGATCGAAGGTGAAAATGCCCTGATCCCGGTTCAGGCTTGCGATATCGAGCGTGGGCGCGCCGAGGCTGCCCTCGCGCAACGGGAGTTCCGAACTCTTGCCTGCCGGATCGGCGAGTTTGTAGATCTTGTTGTTGGCCATGACCGGTTCTCCTTGAATCTTGAAGGTGCGGCGCGAACCCGTCGCGGAGCCTCTCGGACCGCGGGGCGACTGGGTTGGGGCGGGAGGGCTCTTGGGACCCACGGGGTCCGGGAGCTCACCTGGCGATTACTGAGCCCTATTATATGCCCCGTGCAGGGTTTGCCGTCCGTCTTGACGGGTCCGCAGGGTAGGGTCTGCATGACCAGCGGTCATTTGTGCCGGACAAATTCAAGGCTTGATGTCGTAAACGAGGTGCTGATCCTGGCCCATGCGCGTAATGTGCAGATCCAGATGATCCAGTGTGTCGAGCCTCTTGTACACGGCCAGCACGTCGTCGTGGCTGGCGAGCCGTGTGCCGTTGATGCTGAGGATCACGTCGCCCACGTGCAGGCCGGCCTTTTCATAGGCGCTGCCCTGCTTGATGTGGGCCACGAACAATCCACCGTCTTGCAGCAACAGCCAGCGGGCTTCCGAGAGTGCGTTGGTTGAGGCCAGGAAGTCGCGCAATTTCCGCCGCGTAATGATGAAGTGATAATCGCCGATATAGGTAATGCCGGGCATGGGCACCAGGAAGGCATCGGCATGAGCCGGTTGTGCGGGTATCGGCATGTGCAGTTGCTGGCGGTCGTGTGCAAGCCCGGCAAGGGTGAGCACACGATCCGTGCCGTCCACTCTGACATGCACTTGCGTCGCCTCGATGGACATGAGCACCACGTCCGGCATCACGTGATCCCCCGCTTTGAAGGCATGATCGCCACGACCTTTGCGGTTGATGAGTGCCACGTTGCCGGCCCTGTTCATGACCACGCCGGTGAGTGTCAGTCCGCCCACGCCATTCTGTGGAGTCGCCGCCGAGCCTGCCCCAGGCAACAGCAATATCATCAGCAGGATCCGGATTCGGTTCATGGGCGATTCGCGGCAGCCGCGCGTGCCTTGGCAATCACGTCTTGCACTACGTCGGCAGCCGGCGCGCCGACATGACGTTTGCCGTTCACGAACCAGGTGGGCGTGCCCATGATGGCAAGCGTTTCCGATTCCCCGGCATCGCGTGCAATGACCTTTTTGAACTTCCCGGCAGCGAGGCAGGCCCGGAACCGGCTTGGATCGAGGTGCAACTTGGCCGCGATGCCGGGATAAAGCGCGGGCGCAAGATGGGGCTGGGCGATGGTGAGGGCGTCGGCATATTGCCAGAACCGGCCCTGTTCACCCGCGCATTCTGCCGCCTCTGCCGCGTTCATGGACTGGGGATGGCCGGTGTTGCCGGTGTAATGCCGGTATACCCAACGCATCTGGCCGCTATCCGCCAGCGAGGCCAGCGTGTGATTGAGGCTGGCGCAGTAGGGGCACTGGAAGTCGGAATATTCGATGACAGTCACGGCACCCGCGCCCCGCACATGGTCTCCCGGCCGCTCCACCGGTGGCGCCGTGCGGTATTCGATCCAGGCCTGGCGCCAGCGCGGCAGATAAAGACGCGCGACAAGGATCAGGTTGGTGACAACGCTGATCGCCAAAAGCGTTGCAAGGAGGCGAAAGTGCCAGGGGTTCCCGGATGGCGGCATGGATTACACTGCCTGGCAGCGGACGGGGACGCAGCGCGGTTTCAGCACACCGTCTTGACGGAGAGACAAGTCGAGTCGCCGGTGGCCGAATAGGCATCCCCGGTGGAGTTGTAGCAATAGCCTTGACATCCCACCGTGCCCTTGGGACAGCAATAACCGTTGGAATTGCAATACCCTGCCTGACAGCCGTTCCCGCCGCTGCCGCCGCTGGAACTGCTGCTGCTGGTCTCGTCGCTGTAGGGGGACACGCAGGCCGCCATGCCGAACAGCCCCACGATAAGGGCGGCGAGCAGGAAATAAGCCAGACGCGAGCGGCCGAGTTTGCGCTGTCCGGGGGTGTTTTCGGGTCGCACCATGGTGACCTCCCTCAAGGCCCCTGCAGGATATGTCGTATCAAGTATAGTTCAGGCACACGCCAACGTTAACGTGGCGGACGGCAGGAGTTGGGTGCCTGTTCCAGGCGGGAATAGGGCGGCAGGCTGCAAAAAAGCGAGGGCCGCTTGCGCGGCCCTCGGGGTGGTCAGGCGGCCTTGCCGCCGCTGCCGTACTTCTTGCGGAACTTGTCCACGCGGCCGGCGGTGTCCACGATCTTCTGCTTGCCGGTGAAGAAGGGATGGCAGTTCGAGCACACTTCCACGTGCAGGTCATGGCCCAGTGTCGAGCGGGTCTCGAAGCTGTTGCCGCAGCTGCAGGTGACTTTGATGGCCTTGTACTCGGGGTGGGCGCCGGCTTTCATGGAATCCTCGGAATCTCGTGGACAGGGGCATTTTGAGAGCAGCGCATCATACTCTCTGCCTCCCTGCCCGGACAAGGGGCTTTGCGGTACGGGACGTGCGCGCTGGGGCTCCGGCCCCTCAAAACCCGCCAATAGCCTGTCAGCATTGGGAAAATCGGCTTTTCCACAGAAATTGTGGATAAGTCTGTGGATGAATTCCCCGGCAAACGATCCAAGTACCTGTCAGGGCTTGGGTTGTGACAAATCGGCGAAATCTTGCACAGGATTTATATCCAATGGATTCAATGGCTTGGGGGCTATTTCAAGACCGATGTCGGGAAACATCCACAGCGGTTCCACGCGTCAGATGCCAAGCCAGCATGTGTGCATAACTGCTTGTTCGGGGACGGAAAACGGTTTTACCCGCGTGCCCGAGACCTGCGGTGTTGGTCCGGCAGGAAGAGCTGCTGCAAATCGTTGAGATAGGTATGGCCGCGCGGCGTCACCTGCCAATGGGCGTGATTCCGGCTCATGAGACCGAGCGTGACGGCCCGTTCCAGCATGGGTTGCAAACTGTCGAGCGATTCGCCGGTGGCGGCCGCAAAGTCCTCGGCCGTGAAGGCTTCGGTCAGACGCAGCCGGTTCAGCATGAATTCGAAGCCGAGCGCGTGACGCGGAATGGCCTCGCAGCCGCCAAGGGCGGCCGGGCTGCCGGCGAGTTCGAGGTAGCGGGCCGGGTGCTTCACTTTCCACAGTCGCCAGCGGGTGCCGTCGGGGGCGGTCAGTTTTGCGTGTGCGCCTGCACCGATGCCGAGGTAGTCGCCGAAGCGCCAGTAATTGAGGTTGTGTCGGCACTGGCGTCCGGTACGCGCGTAAGCGGAAATCTCGTACTGCACGTAGCCTTGCTCCGCGAGCAGGGCCTGACACTGCTGCTGCATGGCCCAGACCTGCTCTTCGTCCGGCAGAGGGGGCGGCTGCGCATGGAACAGGGTGTTGGGTTCGAGCGTGAGCTGATAATGCGACAAGTGTGCGGGCTTAAGTGCGATGGCGCGACGCACGTCGTCTGACGCCTGCTCCAGGGTCTGTTCCGGCAGGCCGTACATGAGGTCCAGGTTGAAATTGTCGAGGCCGGCGGCGTGGGCCTGTTCGGCGGCACGCAGCGCTTCGTCGGCGCTGTGGATGCGCCCGAGACGCTGCAAATGCGGCGGATGGAAACTCTGCACACCGATGGACAGACGTGTCACCCCGGCGGCCCGGTAATCCGCAAAACGGCCGTGCTCCACGGTCCCCGGATTTGCTTCGAGCGTGATTTCGGCCTCCGGCGCGAAGGCAATACGGCGCCGGGTTTCTTCCAGCAACCGGCCGATGGCCTCCGCGCTGAACAGGCTGGGGGTGCCGCCGCCGAAGAACACGGTTTCGATGCGGCGCCCGGCCACGCGCGGCAAATCGCTGTCCAGATCCCTGAGCAGCGCCGCCACGTAATCGCGTTCCGGCAGCGCGGTCTTCAGCGCGTGGGAATTGAAATCGCAGTACGGGCATTTGCGCACGCACCAGGGCAGGTGCACGTACAACGACAGGGGTGGGAGCGTGGTGGACATGCCCGGCATGGAGCGGTTCACACGGCCGTGACGCGTAATGCCGTGACCAGCTTGTGCAGTGCCCGGGCGCGATGGCTGAGACGGTTCTTTTCTTCCGGCGACAGTTGTGCCGCGCTCATGCCGCGCTCCGGTACCCGGAACACCGGATCGTAGCCGAAACCGTTATCGCCCTGCGGCGCGTCCAGGATGCGGCCTTCCCAGACGCCTTCGCAGATCAGCGGTGCGGGATCCTGCGCGTGACGCAGGTACACCATGACGCAGCGGAAGCGCGCTCCGCGCAATGCCGGAGGCACAGCGCGCAGCGCGTGCAGCAGTTTGGCGAGGTTCTCGGCGTCGCCGGCCCGTGCGCCGGCATAACGCGCGGAATGGATGCCGGGTGCGCCGTCGAGCGCGTCCACTTCCAGGCCGGAATCATCCGCGATCGCCGGCAGACCGGTCACCTGTGCGGCATGACGTGCCTTGATGAGCGCATTTTCCACGAACGTCAGGCCGGTTTCTTCCGCGCCCGTGACACCCAGCGCATCCTGGGACACCGGTTCGAGGCCGCTGCCGGCAAGCAGCGCGCTGATTTCACGCAGCTTGCCGGGGTTGCCGGTCGCGACCACGATGCGCTTCATTCCGCGAGCACGGTACGCTGGGCGGCGATCAGGCTGGCGATGCCGCCGG
>DASSRV010000296.1:0-15166 GCA_035701605.1 Gammaproteobacteria bacterium | reverse complement strand
GGCTGGCGTCCTTTTTGGCGGCGGTCTGCTGGGCTTCGGCAGGTTTGCCGCTGCAAGCGGCAAGGCCGGCGATGGCGGCCAGACCCAGGCTCACGGAAAGCATCGAGATGGCGAACGAACGGTTCATGGTGCTGCTCCCTGGACGGGTCAGAGCGGGGCGCTCCGACGCCTTACTGTTATAGTTTAGTATAACAGTAATTCAAAGAGATGCAAGGTTTTCAGCGCGAGATCGGATATGACCGCGTAATCGTCATGGCGGATATGAAAAGAGGAAATCCGGCAGTTTGAAACGCGCTCAGCTTATGACTATAAGCGCTTGTTATATAAATTAAGATCTATGATGCTTGAGGCGAAAACCGAGACCTATCCGGCCGTCCATGGCCGAATCGGTTCCGGGCGCCCGCTTCAGGGCGGGCTGGGTTTTGTGGCCGCCACCATGCCGGCCGGCAGGCTGCCGACATCCATCTGCCGCATCTGGCTGACGATATGGGCGGTGGCGTTCAGCAGCACATCCGGTTCGATCCCGTTGTCCGCGTCTTCCGGGCCCTCGTCGCTCGAAGCAGCGTCAGCCTGGGGGCCGGTTTTGTCTTTCGAGCCGGGCTGGTAGGCCGCCTCCAGCGTGGTCGCCGGCGGCAGACCCTTGAGATGCCGCCAGGCGTTGACCATGGTCAGGCGAGCCTGATCGTGCGCCTTGCGTTCCTGCTCGCGCTCGCTCAGTACCAGCGAGACCGAGGTCCTGGCGCGCTCCTTGTGATACTGGGCCAGCTCGTCGAGATACAGCGACCAGGCGGGGTCGTGCGCAATGCGTTTTTCATGCGTCTGACGCAACCGGGGCAGGGCATGCTCCAGCCCGAGGTGCAGTGGCGTGTAATCCGTCGCCGCAATGCTGTCCCAAGGCAGGGCGGCATCCTGGGTTTCCTCGCCGAATTCGGCCGGATCAATGGCGGAGGGCAGCGTGATATCCGGCGTGACCCCCTTGCGCTGGGTACTGGCGCCGTTCACCCGGTAGAATTTTTCCACCGTGAGCTTGAGCTGACCGGCGTCCTGATCGCCGGGACTGATGCGGTTGAGATCAATCAGCGTCTGCACCGTGCCCTTGCCGTAGGTGGTGCTGCCGATGACCAGCCCGCGGTGGTAATCCTGGATCGCGGCGGCAAAAATTTCCGAGGCCGAAGCCGTGAAGCGGTTGACCAGCACCGCCAGCGGGCCGCCGTAGGCGATGCCGCTGTGGTCGTCATCCTCCACCTGCACTTCGCCATCGCTGTCCCGGATCTGGACCACCGGGCCGTGCGGGATGAACAGACCGGTCAGGTCGTCCGCCTCCTGCAGGGAGCCGCCACCGTTGCCGCGCAGGTCAATGATGACGCCGTCCACGTGTTTCGCTTCCAGTTCCCCCAGCAGGCGCCGCACGTCGCGGGTGGTGCTGGCGTAATCCTTTTCACCTTCCATGCGGCCTTCGAAATCGCTGTAGAAAGTGGGAATGACGACCACGCCGATCCGGTAGCTGTGCTCACCCTGTTTGACCTCGACGATATGCTGGTGCGCGGCCTGCGCTTCCAGCTTGATGGTGTCGCGCACCAGACGCAGGACCTTTTCCGGCGAGCCCGGCGCGGCGCCGGCCGGCAGGATTTGCAGACGCACCACGCTGCCGGCCTGGCCGCGGATCAGCGCCACCACGTCGTCGAGACGCCAACCGACCACGTCCACCATGTCGCCCTTGTCGCCCTGGGCCACGCCGGTGATGCGGTCATCCGGATGCAGTGCCTTGCTGCGCGCCGCCGGGCCGCCCAGCACGATGCGCTCCACCTTGGTGTATTCGCCATCGCTGACCAGGGCCGCGCCGATGCCCTGCAACTTCAGGCTCATCTGGATCTGGAACTCCTTGGACTGGTCCGGCGAGAAATAATCGGTGTGCGGGTCCAGCGAGCGGGTGTAGGCGTTCATGAACAGATCGAACACGTCCTCGTCGGTGACCTGACGCGCACGGTGTTCGAAGTTGCGGTAGCGCTTGCGCAGGATGTCCGCGGTCTGCTGCCAGGTTTTTCCGGTCAGCAGCAGGCCCAAGGCATCACTCTTGACGCGCTGTCGCCAGAGTTTGTCCATGTCCGCCGGGCTGGCGAGCCAATCGGCCTTGCGGCGATCAAAGCGATACTGCTCCTTGAGCGTGAAATCCGGTTCATGGGCCAGCAGGCCGAGGGCGTACCGGATGCGCTCGCTGACGCGCTGCTGGTACACGTTGTAGATATCAAACGCGGGCCTGAGGTTGCCGCGGCGGATGGCGTTGTCGAACTGGTCGCGGTATTTGGCAAAACCGTCCACGTCCGATTGCAGGAAGTAACTGCGGTTGGGGTCCAGATCCTCGAGGTAGTGCTGGAAGATTTGCCGCGAGAGCGTGTCATCAAGTCCGGCATGGCCGTAGTGATAGCGCGTCAACAGGCCCGCGATGGCCTGATCCACCAGGGCCGCACGCGGCGCGGGGTCCAATGCCGGCAGGGGGGTACTGACACTGTTCGCTGCCGGGGCAGCGTGAGGGGCGGCTTCGGGCGTCGCAGCCGCCGGAATGCCCGAGAGCAACAGGCCGGCGACGGCCAGCAACAGGGAAATCGGATGACGCATGGTGTCGGGAGAATCCTGAGGAATGAAACAATGCCGGCCCGCATGGCGGGCTGGCGCTAATGGAGCGTGTTGCCAAGCATATTGGAAGCGCGTGCCGGGCGCGAGTCCTTATACTGGGTTTTTCAACGGAGCGTCCGGCCATGCGACCCCTGACATTCATCAATGGCGTGATTTTTGCCAGCCTGACTGCGTTGACGGGGGTGCTGGGCATCATAGTGTTCCTGCGCTGGATCATGAGCATAGATCCGGGCCTGGACCAGAGCGTGATCCGGAACAGCCTGCCGTTGCGGACATTGGGCCAGTACATCCTGCTGTTCGGCATCCTCGCGGTCATTGCCGGAGCGGCATTCTGGGCCGAGCTCAGGCAGCAGCGCTGGCGCTGGGGGCTGGAAGCCGTGCTGGCATTCGGCCTGGCCGCCGCGCTGGTGTATTTTCTGGCCGGCACCGGGGATCGGCTGCGCGATTTGGCCCTGCTGGGCGCAATCGGGGGCGTGTGCGCAGTGCTGTGGCTGTTGGGCCGGGCGACGGGTCTGACGCGGCGGCTCCAGGCATGGCTCGAGGAGTAGAACCCGAACGAGGCTGTCCGTTGCAGCCCTGCAACAGACGGACCCCTCGGACACAAGTGAACTTTTCCCGATATTTTCCTGATACGGATGCCATCGGAGTGGTATTTGCCATACATCCGGAAGCGGTGAAAATGCAGTAAAATCAGCCCTTCCCGGCAGTTCAGAGGCACGAATCGGCGCACATTTCAAGTGCCCGCAACGACAGTTTTCTGTGGCATTATTGTTGACTTGAGCGGGCAGATTGAGTAAAAAACGTGGCCCGCTGTTGACCGGCCGGCGCTGTGCGCATCGCGTGAACCTGGATTCATGCGGCGCCTGTGTGCGTTTAATACACCGAATACCTTTCCGGTATCTCAGGAGACAGTCAAGTGAGCTTTCAAGAGATTCTGCACGTTGCCGCCATTTCCGGCGGCATTATGTACATCATCGTACTCTGCCTGCTGGCCGCTCTGGTCGTGATCGTGGATCGCACCTGGTATCTCGCCAAGATCGTGCGTCAGGGTGAGCTGATTGCGCATTCCGTACTCGAGATGGAAGACGTGGATCGCGAAATGCTGATGGATCTCGCGGTACGCACCGCCAAGTACCCTCAGGGCGCAGTGCTGGAAGTGGCGCTGAAATACCCCGATGTGAAGGATTCGACGCGTCTCTCCGAGCTCATCGAGGAAACCATCCTGCTGCAGGCGCCGCGCGTGGACCGCGGGATGTGGCTGCTGGATACCGTGGTGACACTGGGACCGTTGCTGGGTCTGCTGGGTACCATCATCGGTATTTTCCAGGCGTTCAAGGTGCTGGGTGCCGCCGATACCGCCCCCACGAAAGTGACCGGCGGCGTCGCCGAGGCGCTGGTAGCCACCGCGGCCGGCCTGTTCGTCGCCATCCTTGGCCTGGTCTTCTTCAACGGCCTCAACAACCGCGTGCGCCTGTGCCTCCACCAGATGGAAGCGATCAAGGTCATGCTGGTCAATCGTCTCACCTGAGAGGTGGCGGGCAACCGCACTCGAGAGACGTGATTAACTTCAGACTGGCCGTGTCGAACGGCCAAGGCAGGCAGTTGCAATGAAGGGTTTTTTTGAAGCGAAGAAGGGCAGAATCGAGATCATCCCGATGATCGACATCATGTTCTTCCTGCTGGTGTTCTTCGTCATGATCACGCTGCGCATGATCCCGGCCACGGGCATCGCATCCAAGCTGCCGCGCAGCAGCACGGCCGTGACCATTGAACGCCCGAAAATCATCATCAGCCTGTTGGCGGATGGCGAAATCGTGGTCGAGGAACAGAAAATGACGCCCGACCAGCTCACCAATTATCTGCTCGGCCGCGACCCGGCGCATGCCAACGTGACCATTGCGGGTGCCAAGGAAGCCTCCTTGCAGGACCTCGTGATCGTCATGGACGCATGCCGTTCCGCCGGCGTGACCCAGATTGGTATCGCCGCCAAGAACAACAGCTAATTCATAGGCCCGATAGTGGAAAGAAAATACGTTTTCACCGAGGGTCTGTTCACCGTCCGGCAAGGCACGACGCTTGCCATCGCGGTGGTGCTCGAGATCCTGATATCCCTGGCTATTGCCGGCATATTCATCTGGCAGTCGCTGCATCCGTCGCAACCGCCGCCACCGGTGCAGAAGGCCGTGGTGACGATTCCGCCGAATCCGCCGCCGCCACCGCCGCCGCCGCCCAAGGTGCCGCAGCCCAAGATCCCGCCACCGCCGGATCAGCAGCCGCTGCACGAGGTGCCGCCGATCCCGTCGCCGATACCGATACCCAATGCGGTACCGCCGCCACCGCCACAGCCGCCGTTGCAGGCGCAGCCGCCGGTGACCAAGGAGACATTGGAAGCGCGTTTGCAAAACGAGCTCTTCAATTGCATCAATGCAGCGAAGGCTTACCCCCGTGAAGCCGTGATTTCCGGCACCACTGGAACGGTTATTGTCGAGTTTGATTACTACAATGGCGATATCAGCAATGTAGGCATCAACAAATCCAGTGGAGCACGGGTTCTGGATACTGCCGGCAGGCATGCCGTGTCCAGGGCCAGTTGTCCGCCGCCGCCTCCCGCATTGCGGGATGCAAAGTATCATTTCACGATTCCAATCCAGTTCACGCTGGGCGGGTAACAGAAAGAACGGCGTTGAAATTGAGACCGCCCGGAGTGATCCGGGCGGTTTTTTTGTGGACTCAAAAGTCCAGTGTCTGGCCTGGTTTCATCACTTTGAGCTGGACTTTCACGTGCCGCGTCTTGAGTGCCTGCTCGAATGCCGTGGACGTGCCGGTCAGCGCCGGAAACGTGCCGTAATACATGGGAATGACCACTGCCGTATCGGCCAGGCTGGCCAGCAGTAAACCGAAGAAACCGAGTAACAGATACCGGAATTTCTGGGGTATGGCGTTCCCATCAAGGGCAAGGGACGGTCAATATGTAGTTCGTATGGGGCGATTGACAAACTGCCTGCCGCATGGTGAGCTATGCGCCGTCACTATGGCGATGGAGTTCGCCTCGAACCGCCTCTCAAGGGCTGATGACTCCTACTGAACCTCGAATTGTTCAGAAGGAGTGCGCCTATGACCCACCAAGTATCTCGTGTGTACAGATTTCCCGTGTGCACGATTCCCGATTCAGCACCATCATTCCGACCATCCTGTCACGGGAAGGCTCGCTCCAGCCCGTGCATTTCTCTTATTACGATCGCGGAAGGAGACTGAGATGTGGAATTATCTTGCCGTCGCAGTGGGCGGTGCGCTGGGCTGCTGTGCCCGCTATGGCGTAACGCAACTGGTACAACTGGCCTATCCGCGGCAGTTTCCGCTGGCGACACTCATCATCAACCTGCAGGGTTGTTTCCTGATGGGCTGGCTGTTTTTTGCGTCCGTGGAGCACTTGTCCATGAGCCCCGTATTGCGTACGGCAATCCTGACCGGGGGTCTGGGCGGGTTCACCACGTTTTCGACCTTCAGCATGGAAACCCTGTTGCTGCTGGAGGACGGTGAAACCGGTTACGCGCTACTGTATCTTGGTCTGTCGGTGGTTCTGGGTTTGGGGATGGCGATGCTCGGCGCCTATGTCGCGCGTAATCTGTGAATTGGAGATGACATCATGAAAGGCAACATGACGCTGGTGCGCATCTATCTGGCAGAGGCGGACCACGGCAGGAAACACAATCTTCTGGAAGAAATCATGGAATTGCTGCATGACCGGCATCGTGTGCACGGCGTCACGGTATTCCGGGGTATCGCCGGATTTGGCAACAAAGGGGTCCTGCATTCCGCCGATTTGTTGCGGCTGAATGCACGACTGCCACTGGTGGTGGAATTCTTCGATATGCCGACGGTGGTGGATGCGGTCTTGCCGGACCTGGCCAAACTGATACCGGATACGCACATTCTTTCCTTCCCGGTATCTTGTGGCTTGGTGTGACAATCAAGTATAAAAGTGGATTAGGCTTCATTTCAGACATCGCCGATAAACCTGAACGTCGGTTGGGTGGCATGACCGATGACTTGGACAGAATTTGCTGGTCCGGGATTCCGGTGTTTAATCGTGAACTGCACTATGGCAACGGCTTGTTCGAAACCCTGGTAGAGCGAAACGGCCGGGTAGCGCTGAGCGGTATCATCAAGTGACCGCCGATGCAGCCTAGATCCAGTCAGGCAGCGTATCATGGCATGGGGGGCGAATGTTCCTGACGAGTTTCTCCCGCGGTGTGCATGTTTCAGACGTGGCAAATCATGAATTCTACAAACGCACGTGCGGGTGCGTTGCGGTTTGTCGTCAGCATCGGCATTGTCAGTCTGTTCGCGGACATGACCTACGAGGGCGCGCGCAGCATCGTAGGGCCGTATCTCGCGGTACTGGGGGCGGGGCCGGTCTTTGCAGGGCTGGTGGCGGGGTTGGGCGAATTCCTGGGCTATGCAGTGCGGTTCTTTTCCGGCCGATTCGTGGATCGCACGCGCCGCAACTGGCAGGTCATGGGCGCGGGCTATACCGTCAATTTGCTTGCGGTGCCGGCTCTGGCACTGGCGCCGTTCGCATGGCTGGCGGGGCTGCTGGTGTTTCTGGAGCGCATCGGCAAGGGCATCCGTAACCCGGCGAAAGATGCGCTGCTGTCACGCGCCGGCCGTGAGTTGGGCCAGGGTTATGCCTTTGGGCTGCACGAATTCCTGGATCAACTGGGTGCGGTAAGCGGACCTCTGCTGGTCGCGGCCGCGATTGCCTTTGCGGCGGGACAGGGTTTTGCTGCGCCGGTTTCCAGATACCAATTGGCTTTCGCGGTACTGCTGATTCCCGCAGTGCTGGCGCTGGTGTTCCTGTGGCGTGCGCGCGGCATCCAACCTGAGGATCGTTCGCGCCGCGAGTCGGCGGGACAGCGCTTCGACGCACGCTATTACCGCTACATGGCGTTTGCCGTGGTCACGGTGATGGGCTTTTCGCATTTCATCCTGGTCGCGTATCACCTTCAGGTCACGCATCGTCTGTCGCCTGCGCTGATCCCGGTACTGTTCGGCGTGGCGATGGCGGCGGATGCCGTGGGTTCAATCGTGGCGGGGCGGTTTTTCGATCGGCATGGCCTGAAAGTGCTGTATGCCTTGCCGCTCGTAACCTTGCCGACCTTGCCGTTGCTGTTTCTGGCCGTGCCGCTGATCTGGATCTGGATCGGCGCGGTTCTGTGGGGTCTCGCACTCGGTATTCAGGAAAGCACCGTGCGGGCCGGCGTCGCCACGCTGACGCCCGAAGCCTTGCGCGGGACCGCCTACGGCTTGTTCGATACCGTGTTCGGCGCGGCCTGGTTGGTGGGCAGTGTATTGCTGGGTGCGCTGTATACACTGGGTGTGCAATGGCTGGTGCTTGCGGCCGTGTTGTTGCAACTCGCGGCCCTGCCGTTGCTGCTGAATCTGGAGCGAAGCGTCGCTCCCGGGACTTGAAATCGGCGCGCGCCACCCCATTATTGATGACCTCACGATTCGGAGAGTGGTCATGACACAAGCCGGCGAACCCGATATCCGCAGCGTCAAGCGCGTCTTGTCCAGCGTCCGCACCCGCGAGGGCGGCGGCTTCATCGTGCACCGTCCGTTTCCCACCAATATGCTGATGGATTTCGATCCCTTTCTGCTGCTGGATGAAATGGGCCCGGTGGATTACGCACCGAATGAAGCCATCGGTGCGCCGGATCATCCGCACCGCGGTTTCGAGACCGTGACCTACGTGCTGGAAGGCCGCATGCAGCACAAGGATTCGCACGGCCACGCGGGCTCCATCGGGCCCGGCGACGTGCAGTGGATGACGGCGGGCGCAGGCGTCGTGCATTCGGAAATGCCGGAGGAGAAATTCCGTGCCGCGGGCGGGCGCATGCACGGCTTCCAGATCTGGGTCAACCTGCCGAAACGCGACAAGATGATGAGGCCGCGTTATCAGGAATTGCCGAATAGCGGCATTCCGACGGCAGAAAGCGCGGATGGCAAGGTGCGGGTCAAGGTGATCGCCGGTGAATCGCTGGGCAAGAGCGCGGCCATAGACACGCGCACGCCGATTGCATTCCTGGATGTCACCGTGCAGCCGGGTGGCGAACTGATTCAGCCACTACCGTCCGAATACAATGCCTTTGCGTTCGTGATCTCGGGTACCGGCCGGTTTGGCGACGAGGCCAAGCCCGCGTCCGCGCACCAGATGGTGATTTTCGACACCGATGGGCAGGCGGCGCGCATCGCCGTTGCTGCCGATGCCGGGGAACCGGTACACCTGCTGCTGTTGGCAGGCGTGCCGCTCAATGAACCGGTGGTGCGCTACGGCCCCTTTGTCATGAACACCGAGCAGGAAATCCATCAGGCCATGCGCGACTACCAGAGCGGTCGCATGGGCGAAATCAATTTCTGAGGCCGCTTCAGGCGGGGCGGGGCATGTCCCCGGTCCTGCCTGTTTCATCGCCCGCCCGTTCGGCTTGCCCGCTCCGGTTGCGCGCTTTATGCTGCGCGGCATGAGGCCGCATGAGCATTCCGGGCGGGGGCGGGCAGCATGGCTGGGCATGCTCTGGCTCGGGCTGCTTCCGGCATGGTTTCCCGCGTCCGGTCACGCCGCCGCGCTGACGGGCAATCCGCCGTTTACCCGTTACACGCCGGATATCGAGGTTTACCCGCAGAATTTTGCCGTCGCCGAGGACGGCCATTCCATCATCTATCTGGGCAGTTCCGAGGGCGTGCTGTCATTCGACGGCGGGCATTGGAAACTGATTACCCTGCCCAATCATCAATGGGTGCGCTCGCTGGCTTACGACGGCGGTGAGCGCATCTATGTCGGCGGTTACGGACAGTTTGGTTACATTGATCACGATGCGGCGGGCCAGCCGGTCTTCCATGACCTGACGCCGAAGTTCGCCAACCTGCTTCATGGCGAACCCTTCGCGGATATATGGAGCGTGGAGATCACCCCGATCGGAGTGGTGTTCCATGCGGTGCGGCATCTGTTTCTGTACAACCCCGCAAACGGAGCCGTGAAATTGTGGCGCTACGACGCACGCTACGGCGCGGTCGGGTTTTATCAGGGCAAGCTGTTCGCGCAATTCCGCGGCGAAGGGCTCAAATACCTGGATCACGACACCTGGCGGCTGCTGCCGGATGGTGCGGCGCTGCCGCAACATGCCTACGCCGCCATCCCTCTCGATGATGGCGGGCTGCTGTTCCTGTCCACCAGCGGAAAGTGGCTGCAATACATTCACGGCAAGGTGCAGAGTTTCCCCGTACCTCCCGGTTTCCCGCCTTCCAGTTATTTCTCGCGCGGCACCCATCTTCCGGGCGGAACGATAGTACTGACCACCGAAGACGGTTACCTCTATTTCCTGTCCTCGCGTGGCGCATTGCTGTGGAAGATGCGGGTGGATGACGGTTACCTTTCCGGCATCGTACGTGCGCGAGACGGCGGCCTGCTGATCAGCGGCGATCAGGCCGTGATCCATGTCGCCTGGCCGGCGGCATGGACAGTACTGGATGCGGAGCAGGGTCTCGGCGGCGGGATGATTCGGACCATGGAGTGGGGGTCGCGCTGGTTCGTGATGACCGGTGCGGGAGTGTATGCCAATGACGGTGCGGACAGGGTGCCGCATTTCACGCACATGAGCTGGTCCTCACACGAGAGCTTCGATCTGCTGCCGCTGGATGACGATACGGCACTGCTTGCGGACGCCTATGCCGTGCTGGAAATCCACGACAATACGGCCCGGCCCATCACCCACCCACATCTCTATCCGCGCTTGTTTCTTCGGTCGCGCTACAACAGGAACCTGGTTTATATCGGTACCGAGCTCGGTTTGGCGACATTGGTAAATGAGAATGGCCAATGGAAGCTGCGATTGGATCAGGAAGACATGGGTCAACCGGGATTGAACAGCCTGGTGGAAGTGGCGCCGCATACGCTCTGGGTCGGTTCCGAACGTGGCGGCGCGCATCTGGTGACTCTGAGCCGGGATGATTCCCGCATCGTGAACGACCGGCACATGGGAGCGACCGAAGGCCTGCATTACGGCAAGACGGCGGAGAATGCGAGTGTGTTCAGGATGCCGGATGACTCCATCCTTGTTTCGACCGCCGTGGGTGAATTCCGCTGGAAAAAGGACAAATTCGAACCGGAAACATTCGGCAATCTTGCGCAATTGCGCAATCCGGATGAAAAACTGGTGTTCGCGCTGGCAGGCAAGACGCTGTGGGCGTTTGATTATGACCGTGTATTCCGGCGCGCCGCGCAGGGAGAGGACTGGCAAGAGGAAGACATCACCAGCATTCGCCATGGCGCGGCGCTGCAAACCATCACGGCAACCGAGGGCAAGGGCATCGTTCTGGTCAGCAATCACGCCATCCTCTGCTATCGGCCCGGTATTGCGAATGGACACACGGCGCATGCACAGACCATGCTGCGCAGTGTGCTGCTGACGCACGCGGACGGCAGCCGGCAGTATTTGCCTCTGAACGGCAGTAGCCCCTTGCAGCTCCCGCAGGGCGAGTTCTCGCTGGCGTTTTCTTTCACCTTGCCGGCCTATGCGATGCAGAATGCCGTGCGTTATCGTGCGCGGCTCAAGGGCTTCGAATCGGAATTTTCGGACTGGTCCACCAGCAAGAAATACACCTATTCGCATCTGCGTCCGATCACCTACACATTCGAGGTACGCGGCCGGGATGCGCAGGGTCGGGTAACCGAGACGCAACCATTCAGCTTCGTGATCGTGCCGGAATGGTATGCCAGCGACTGGGCGCGTGGTCTCTTGATCGCGTTGCTGGTGTTGATCGGTATCGCCGGAGCGTATGGCTTCGTAAGGCTGCGCACCCGGCGACTGGCCGCGGACAAGACCCGGCTTGAGCGCATGGTGACGGAGCGCACCGCCGAACTGGAAACCGCAAACCGCAAGCTGGAAAGCATGGCGCACCTGGATGGCCTCACCGGCATCGCCAACCGACGGCGACTGGACACCTATCTCGAGCAGGTCTGGGCGCAGTGCATCGAGCGGAAGCGGGCGCTGTCGCTGCTGGTGATTGACGTGGATCATTTCAAGCAATACAACGACCGTCATGGACATCTCGCGGGCGACAGCCTGCTCAAGCGCCTGGTCGCCATCCTGTCGCGTTGCCTGCGTCGCACCGAAGATCTCCTGGCCCGCTACGGGGGCGAGGAATTCCTGGTGGTGCTGCCCGGCGCGGGGTCCGATTCGGCGCAGGCGCTCGCCGAACAGATGCGCGTTCAGGTGGAAGCGACGAGCCTTGGTGCCACCATCTCCGTCGGCGTGGCGACCGCGATGCCGACTGCCGGTACGGCAGTGGCGGTTCTGGTCAGTGCCGCGGATGCCGCGCTTTACCGGGCGAAGGCGGCCGGACGCAACCGCACGGTGCTGGCCGAACAGGAGCAGGCGATTTAATTGGAACTTAATTTCAAAACAAATCGAAGCCCTCTCCCACTGGGAGAGGGACTGGGGTGAGGGTGCGGTAACACCCACCATGTCGAGGCTCCGACCCTCACCCGCCCTGTGGGCACCCTCGGCAATCGCTCCCTGCATTGCTCTACCTCCTGCATCCGTGCAGTCGTCTCCCGAAGGGAGAGGGAATTTTGAGATAAGTTCTACTGAAAATACAGGTAAAAAAACGGGGCGTTGAACCGCCCCGTTTGGCAATCAAGCGTGTGTCAGACAAATATATCGCAACGCACTCTCAATGCAACGACGCAAGTTTCACATGCTTGTGGCCGAGCGCATGGGCCACGTCATACATCGCCTGATTGAGAAGCTTGTGAGTCGTCATGTCAGCCTGGGCGCTGACATTGCTGTTGATGTCTTCCATCACCTTGTTGTGCAGGTCGTGCGACAGGGCATGGTCGAACAGATAGCCTGACCACCACACACCATCAGGCGCCGTACCGGCCGTAACCAGGGTACGCGCGAGCGTCACACCGTGCAGATCGGCCGGCGCAGCCGGCAGCTTGACACCGGCTTCAGTAGCGCGTTTCAGACCGTCCTTGACGGCATAATCCATGCCGGTGATGAAGGTATTGACCTCATCCTTGCCATACTGTTTCTGGAGCTTGGCGACTTCCGCATTCACGGTCTTCTCGCCCAGCATGGAAACAAGTGCCTTGGCAAAACTGAAGTTCTGGGCGCCACCGCCTGCTTTTACCAGTGCGGCGGTAACCGTCAATGCGGGAGCGCCGTTGTAAACGGGTCCACCGAACATGTTTGTGCCTGAGCCAGTGGTCGTCGTCGCCGCTGCCGCGGCTGTGCCTGCGAACAATGCCATTGCGGCGACCAGAGCCGCAAATCTTGATGAATGCTTGATCATGATGATTCTCCTTGGAAACATGAATACTGTAAAAAACATGGAAATCAAACCGCTTCCCCGCTCATGATTCTCACATGTGCGAGAAAGCCGTCTTCTGGATGCAAGGCATCGAGAATCTGAATGGCTTGCCGGGATAGCAGGCCGTGAAATTCTTCCCCCAGATCATTGACCAGTGTGGCAAGCACCAGGCTCTGGTGGATATAGGATGCGGCCAGCTCGGTAATAAGGAGCTGTTCCGTGGCAATCGCCGTTGTTCTATCGTCACGAATTTCACCCGCCAACAGGCTGTGTTCATCTGCCACAACCAGCAGCCAGCGTGCCGGGCCATGTGTTGCAGCACAATGACGATGAATTGCGCCCTGACAGCCTCCGCACTCTGTTGCGCAAGCCTGCATGCAAAATGTGGTGATTGAAATTCCGCGATCACGTGCTGAGCGCAGGGAATCGGCGAGCGCCGAAGCTTCTGGTGGCTGTATGGCGATCAAGAGGCTTTTCTTTGTGGCGTCCAGGATCTGCCGCGCCTGATCGAGCAACTCGGAGTGTCCGGTGAAGTTGAATACGGGAGCAGCTTCGGCATTGGGCGTGATTGCCGCGAATGCCTGGCGGGCGTCGTCTAGCGCCTGTTGGTGATCCTGAGCCAGTCCATCGAGCAACTGATCGGGCGCGAGAGCCTTGTAGCGCACGCCGTTGGGGGTCTCGAAGCGGCGCACGGCATTCCGCTGCGTCATCAGTTTTTTCAATACCGCATAGATATTGGCGCGGGGAATACCCGAACGTTTGGCTATTTCGTAGCCAGTCAGCCCGCCTCCGCGAATCAGCGTGATGTAGGCACGCGCCTCGTAATCGCTGAAGCCGAGTTCTTTCAGGGAGGTATTCAGGTCCATCGGGATGCAATATAGTAGTTATATACATAGCAACTATATGCCATTTCTGCAAAAAATCAAGCCTCCTGGCTGCCTGGCCGGGGCAACAGGGGCGGATTTGAATAGGCGGAGGGGATTCCAATAAAAACCGCGTGGTTATGCGGTTTCGGGGAGGGCAGGGCTGTTACGGGAGCTGAGGTCCGTGGGGCGGGCGCCGCTCTCGGTATCCGACCGCCATGGGTGAGCAGCGCGAGCTGCGAACGGGCCTGCAGGAAGCGAAGCGTGAAAGGCGGAAGTGGCCGGTTTCGTACCTCCTGCGAAACCGGCGCTTCCCACATCCCTGTGGGTCGCAATTTTGCAGGAGCAAAAATCTGCCCTGTGCTCCGCGGCACCTGCACATCCGTGTGCGATGGGATCTCGCCCGCTACGCGGGCTAATTAGGCTGATCGTTGGAAGAGCGGCGGGCCGCTCTCGCACATCCCTGTGCTCCGCGGCACCTGCACATCCGTGTGCAATGGGATCTCGCCCGCTACGCGGGTTCGACCCCTGGCAGCCAGCAACGCAACGATAAAAAAACAGGCCCACAAGGGGCCTGTTTTTTTATCGTTGGTGGAGGCGGCGGGAATCGAACCCGCGTCCGCAAGCCCTCCGCCTTCAGCTCTACATGCGTAGCACACGTCTTTGATTTAACTGGCGGCTACCCGACGGGCAGGGAAAACCGACAGCGAGTCCGGTATTTTTTAGCAGTCTGGCGCCGGATACACCGTACCGCGATCTTGTGAGCACGACCTCTGAAACGTCTCCGAAGAGACTCTGGACGCACAAGCACGGCTCCAGTCAGAGGCTAGCCGGGATTAGGCGGCTAGGGCGTAGTTGCTATCGTTCGCAGCTAAGCGTTGTTGCAAGACAGTTTTACGAGGAATCCTGCACCTCGGCATGCACTTCGGGTTTCACGACCCACGTCGAAACCAGGTCGCCCCCAGTACGGTGACTATTCTACAGGAATGAAGTGAGGCTGGATTCGGGCAGTTTCAATGCTTCCGGAGCATCCTGCCTTGCTCGCGCTTCCAGTCCCGTTCTTTCTCGGCGGCGCGCTTGTCGTGGGCCTGCTTGCCCTTGGCCAGTCCGATCTCGAGCTTCGCGCGTCCCTTGCTCCAGTACATCGCGAGCGGGACGAGCGTCAGCCCCTTGCGCTCGACCGCGCCGACCAGCTTGTCGATCTCGGCGCGGTGCAGCAGCAACTTGCGGGTGCGGCGTTCCTCGGCGATGACGTGGGTCGAGGCCGACAGCAGCGGCGGGATCGACGCCCCGAA
>DASSRV010000295.1:0-9137 GCA_035701605.1 Gammaproteobacteria bacterium | reverse complement strand
TGCTTGACTTCGAACGAGCGCACCTGCTTCTCGCTCATGATGCCGTAGGCGGCTTCCTTGACCATCTCCGGCGTCAGCAGGGTCTTGCCGACCGGAATCTGCTTGCCCTCGATCTTGATCTTGACCGGCGCGTTGCTGGTGAAATACAGGTCGGAAGCCTTTTTCTCGACCATGAGCTTGAGATAGGGGCTGATGTTCATGCGGTTCCCATGCCGGAATCGGATTCAGGTTGCGACGTCTGCGCGCCTCAGAATTTCTTGCCTTCGCCGGTCTCGATCAGTTGCAGGCCGTCCACACCCTCGTTGACGTCCTGCTTGTCGCGCTTGCTTTCCAGTTTGATGCGCAGGCGCAGTTCGTTCTGCGAATCCGCGTTGCGGATCGCTTCCTCGTAACTGATCTGGCTGGCTTCATACAGGTTGAACAGCGCCTGATCGAAGGTCTGCATGCCGAGCTGGGTGGACTTGGCCATGATTTCCTTGATCTGCGCCACTTCACCCTTGAAGATCAGGTCCGCGATGAGCGGCGAATTGAGCATGATTTCCAGTGCTGCCACGCGACCCTTGCCGTCCGGTTTCTTGATCAGGCGCTGCGAGATGATGCCCTTGATGTTGAGCGACAGGTCCATCAGGAGCTGCTGGCGACGCTCTTCCGGGAACAGGTTGACGATGCGGTCCAGCGCCTGGTTGGCGCTGTTGGCGTGCAGTGTGGACAGGCACAGGTGGCCGGTTTCGGCGAACTGCACCGCGTGTTCCATGGTCTCGCGGTCGCGGATTTCGCCGATCAGGATCACGTCCGGTGCCTGGCGCAGGGTGTTCTTGAGCGCGATCTCCCAGGAATCCGTGTCCACGCCGACTTCGCGCTGCATCACCACGCACCCGAGGTGCGGATGCACGTACTCGACCGGATCCTCGATGGTGATGATGTGGCCCTTGGAATTCTTGTTGCGGTAACCGATCATCGCGGCCAGCGAGGTGGACTTGCCGGAGCCGGTGCCTCCGACGAAGATCACCAGACCGCGCTTGCTCATCACCACTTCTTTCAGCACCTCCGGCAGGCCAAGCTTGTCGAAATCCGGAATCTCGGTGGTGATGGTGCGCAGCACCGCGCCGGCGCGGCCCTGCTGCACGAAGGCATTGACGCGGAAACGTCCGATGCCGGGCGGGCTGATGGCGAAGTTGCATTCCTTGGTGGCGTCGAATTCCTTGCTCTGGCGGTCGTTCATGATGGCACGCACCAGCATGCCGCTCTGATCCGGATTCAGGGGCTTGTCGGTGATGGCCGTGATCTGACCGTCCACCTTCATGGCGGGTGGAAATCCCGAAGTAATGAAAAGGTCGGAGCCCTTGCGTGCAATCATGGCGCGCAACAGGTCCTGCATGAACTTGATAGCCTGGTCTCTTTCCATCATCCGCTCCCGTCAGATTCTCCGCGTCGCACTCAGGCAAAGGTTTCCTTGTTGGCGGCCTTGTTGCGCGCGTCGTCCTTGGTAATCAGTCCCTTGCGCAACATGTCCTGCAGATTCTGGTCCAGCGTCTGCATGCCGGTGGCCTGTCCGGTCTGGATCGCGGAATACATCTGCGCGATCTTGCCCTCGCGAATCAGGTTGCGGATGGCAGGCGTGCCGATCATGATTTCATGCGCCGCGATACGGCCGCCGCCGACCTTCTTGAGCAGCGATTGCGAGATCACCGCGCGCAGCGATTCCGACAGCATCGCGCGCACCATGTCCTTCTCGGCGGCCGGGAACACGTCCACGATACGGTCAATGGTCTTGGCCGCGGAGCTGGTGTGCAGGGTGCCGAACACCAAGTGGCCGGTCTCGGCGCCGGACAGCGCCAGCCGGATGGTTTCGAGGTCGCGCATTTCGCCGACCAGGATCACGTCCGGGTCTTCACGCAGGGCCGAGCGCAGCGCCTCGTTGAAGCCGAGCGTGTCGCGGTGCACCTCGCGCTGGTTGATGAGGCACTTCTTGCTTTCGTGCACGAACTCGATGGGATCCTCGATGGTGAGGATGTGGCCGAACTCGCTTTCGTTCTTGTAGTTGATCATGGCCGCGAGCGTGGTGGACTTGCCCGAGCCGGTCGGGCCGGTCACCAGCACGATGCCGCGCGGATTGTCGGCAATGTCCTGGAAGATTTTCGGTGCGTTCAGCTCTTCCAGGGTCAGAATCTTGGTCGGAATGGTGCGGAACACCGCCGCCGAGCCGCGATTCTGGTTGAAGGCGTTGACGCGGAAGCGCGCCAGGCCGGGAATCTCGAACGAGAAATCGCACTCCAGGAATTCCTCGTAATCCTTGCGCTGCTTGTCGTTCATGATGTCGTACACCATGTCGTGTACGTCCTTGTGCTCCAGCGCCGGCATGTTGATGCGACGGATGTCGCCATCCACGCGGATCATGGGCGGTACGCCGGAGGAGAGGTGCAGGTCGGAAGCCTTGTTCTTGACACCGAAGGCCAGCAGTTGGGCAATATCAACAGCCATGATTCTCCCCTGCGCGTGGTCTGGTTCGAGACCCGGTCCGGAGCGGCTGGAACCGGCGGCCGGGTTGGAGTGTGCGCTAAAGTATAGCGAAGCCCGTCGCGGGCCGGCCCCGTACGCCCGGCTCGCCCTGCCCATCATATAGGAAGAACGAATGCCTGACGTCCCCGGCAAGCTCGAGCGGGTGCGCGCGCGTATCCTGGCTGCGGCACATGCCGCCGGGCGGGACCCGCATTCGGTCACGCTGCTGGCCGTCAGCAAGGGTCAGCCCGTGGCCGGCATCGAAAGCGCGTGGCAGGCCGGACAGCGCTGCTTCGGCGAGAATTACCTGCAGGAAGCGCTCGGAAAAATGGACGCCCTCGGCCACTGCGCGATTGCATGGCATTTCATTGGCGCCTTGCAGGCCAACAAGACCCGCGCGGTGGCGGCGCGTTTCGATTGGGTGCACACCGTGGATCGCGAACGCATCGCGCAGCGGCTCTCGGAGCAGCGCCCGGACGGGTTGCCCGCGCTCAATGTCTGCATCGAGGTGCGGCTTTCGGATGAGCCGGGCAAGCACGGCGTCGCGCCCGCGGAATTGCCGGCACTTGCAGACGCCATCGCACGATTGCCGCGGCTCAGCTTGCGCGGGCTCATGGCGATTCCGGCACCGGCGCCGGATACCGAAGCGCAACGCCGCCCGTTCCGGCAACTGCGCGAACTGCGCGATACGCTCAATGCGCGCGGTCACGCGCTCGACACGCTCTCAATGGGCATGAGCGCGGACCTCGAAGCCGCCATCGCGGAAGGCGCGACGCTGGTGCGCGTCGGCAGTGCCATTTTCGGCGCACGCGCCGCCAAACCGGCATAAAGCCGGTATCCTAGTCGGACCCGGCGCGTTCACGGAGTCCCGGTGACGAAACAACACGCTACACGCATCGCCTTCATCGGTGCTGGCAACATGGCGCGCAGCCTGATCGGCGGCGTCCTGCAACACGGTTTTGTGCCTGCGCAAGTCACGGCAACCGATCCGAACCCCGCGCAACGTGCCGCACTGGAACAGGCTTTCTCGATTCGCACCGGCGATGACAACGTGGCTGCCGCGGAAGATGCGGACGTGGTGGTATTCGCGGTCAAACCGCAGGTCATGCGCGACGCGGTGCGCGCGGTTGCGCCCACGCTTGCGCGCACGCGACCGCTGGTCGTCTCCATCGCCGCCGGCATTGCCGAGCCGGACATCCGGCGCTGGCTCGGCTACGACGCCGCCATCGTCCGCGTCATGCCGAACACGCCCGCCCTGCTCGGCTGCGGGGCCAGTGCCTTGTTCGCCAACCGATTCGTCGCGCCCGCGCAGCGGGAACTTGCCATGCACTTGTTGGAAGCGGTCGGCATCGCCCTGTGGCTCGAGGACGAACAGCTCATGGATGCGGTGACCGCGGTATCCGGTTGCGGCCCGGCGTATTTCTTCCTGCTCATGGAAGCCATGCAGCATGCCGCGGAACAGCTTGCGCTGCCCGCCGACACGGCACGGCGGCTGATTGCCCAGACCGCGCTGGGCGCGGCACGCATGGCGTCCGTCGAGGGTGCCGATGCCGCCACGCTGCGCCGTCAGGTCGCCTCGCCCGGTGGCACCACCGAGGCCGCACTCAAGGTACTGCAAGCGGCGGAATTTGAAACCCTGGTGCTGCGCGCATTGCGCGCAGCACGCGATCGCGGCATCGCCTTGTCACGGGAATTCGGCGGAGACGCAACGTGATCGAAACCGGACGCGGCATCCAGGCACTGGTCTTCGTCATCAATACCCTGTTTGGTTTGTACACCGCTGCCGTGCTGCTGCGCCTGCTGCTGCAATGGGTGCGCGCGGATTTCTACAATCCCTTCAGCCAGGCCATCGTCAAACTCACCAACCTGCCGCTCAAACCGCTGCGGCGCGTGATCCCGGGTTGGCGCGGCATGGATTTTGCCGCGCTGGTGCTGGCGGCACTGGTGCAACTGGTGAACGTGCTGCTGGCGCTGTGGATCGCGGGCGTACCGGCCGCACTGCTCGCGGTGGCAGTGTGGACGCTGCTCAAGCTGGTGTTCATCCTGGTGAACCTGTACTTCTTCAGCATCCTCCTGGAAGCCATCCTGAGCTGGACCGGCCAGGGTCACTACAATCCGTTCAGCCGGGTGCTGCGGCAATTGAACGCGCCGCTGCTGGGTCCGGTCCGGCGCGTGCTGCCGTCGCTCGGCGGCCTGGATCTGTCGCCGCTGGTCATCATCATCCTGTTGCAGGTGGTCAACATCCTGCTGCCCCTGGGCTGGCCGCTGACCTGACGCGCGCTGCAACGCGGTTTTGCAGAACCGGCGCTGACGCAAAAAAACCCTGTTTTTCAGGCTCAAACGCTCACACTTTTCCGCGCCGTGTGCTAGATTTCGCGACGTGTAGTGTGCATTGCCATCCAAAGGAGACCTAAATGGCTGCAAAAAAGAAGGCTGCTGGCAAGGCCAAATCCAAGGCCAAAGCCAAGTCTGTGAAGACCAAGGTTGCCGCCAAGGCCGCCAAGGTCCAGATCCCGGCGGTCGCGTCGGACAAACAGATGACCAAATCTGAAACCTATGCCTACCTCGCCGCCACCAGCGGGCTGAGCCGCAAGCAGATCGCGGGCGTGTTCGGCGATCTCGCCGGGCTGATCGGCAAGAGCGTGGGCAAGAAAGGTCCGGGCGTGTACGTGGTGCCGGGCTTGATGAAGATCCGCGTGGTGCGCAAGCCTGCCACCAAGGCGCGGGAAGGCATCAACCCGTTCACGGGCGAAAAGACCATGTTCAAGGCCAAGCCGGCCCGCAACGTGGTCAAGGTCCAGGCCCTCAAGGCCCTCAAGGACATGGTGAAGTAAGCCATTCCGTCCGGAGCTGCGTCTGCGGCTCCGGACTGTTCTTGATGCGTCGCGGGCCTGCCACCGGCGTCTCGCCGGGGGGATGGATTACACTCCGTTCAATACCCGCTGCTTCGCCAGCATCAGGTCCGCCAGCGGCACGTAGAGAAGATCCGCCAGCTTGTGCATGAGCGCGTCTTCGTACTTGTCGAGCTTGCCGTCTTCCAACGCCACTTTCCACAACATCTCGATCAGCGCGAGTTTGCCGGGCATGTCGAGTGCCGCATTCAGCGGTCGCGTGAAACGGTACAGGGATACGGACTGGTCAGCGTGGCTGCGGCCGGCATCCAGCAGCGCCGCGGCTTCGCTCTTGTCCAGGCCGAAACGTGTTGCCAGTGCCGCGCCGGCGCGCGCCAGTTCTTCCGGCTGCTCTTCGTAATCGGCGCGCACCATTTCAATGCACAAGGCCGCGACCGCCAGCCGTACCGCAGCATCGCGGTCCGGTGCAGCCGTGTTGTCGCCGAAACGGCGCTCCAGAAAATCAGTCAGTGACGCAAACATGGGGATTGCCGGAATCAGCCTGGACGAACGGCGGAACTGCCGCCGTGTGTGACCTCAAGGCCGGCGTCACGTTCCGTCGCGATGAGGGAACGTGACGCCGATGCAGTCTCAGAAACCGAAGCCGAGCTTGAGATTGTAGGTGGTGTTACCCGCCATGCGGTCCGCTTCCAGCGCCAAGTGTATGCCGAAGTGGAATTGCAGGCCGACGTACACTTCCGGTTTGTTGAAACTGACGGCATTCAGGCAGGGCGGCGTTGCGCCCGAGGAACAGGCGACGGAACCGCCCGGGGTGCTTTTGGTCCAGACCTCGCCGATGCCGGCATAGGGCGTCAGGGGACCAAAGCCCTTGGAAATCGCCACGCCCAGACTCTTGGTGTTGAAGCTCAAGTTGTCCACACCGGTGACGTGGGTGAATGCGGCGCGCAGGCTGATGGCCGGTGTGGCGACGCCACCTTCCAGCAGCGCGTAACGGCCTTCGAGACCATAGAGTTTGATGTTGGAGCCGGGCACCGTGCTGTATTCGCCGCCGATATCAATGCCGAACGGCAGACCCTTGGACACGCGCAGGTTGGCAAACGGGATATTGGAAATGTCGTTGTTGCCGGTGGCCGCGTTCCAGGCATCGGCATGCGCCACTTTGGTCGCCGACAAGCCGAAGCTGACATCGAAACCGGTGATGCCTTCCGGTGCGGCGCCCTGGAGAGGCTTGTAGCTCAGTACCGCGCCCATGTCCTGCGACAGGTCACTGAACTGCTGTTGCACAAGATTCTGGACGTCAATGTCGTCCGTGGCGAAAGCGCTGGTGGCAAAACCCAGTAACAGACCGGCAAGAATGAGGCGACGCATGCAAACACTCCCGATGGAATAGGGGGCAAGCCGCGCTTGCCTCTGATGGAAAAGTCTAACAGAAGGCCCCGGCAATCGCTCAGCCGCCGGTGAACGCCTGCACCACCGTCTGTCGCAAATCGTTGAGCCGGCCGTGGAAGAAATGCCCGGCTCCGGGAAGCACGGCGATCCGCGGGGCAGGCTGCAAACCCCTCGCCCACGTCAGTACGGCCTGCGGCGACACCACCTCGTCCGCATCGCCCTGCACCAGAAGCCAGGGCATGGCGGGTGTGACAAGCGCCGTGGTATCGAGCCGCTCCACGGCCGGTGCTACCGTGACCAACCGCTGCACGGCCCGCCGGCTCTGCGCGCGCAGCGCCACCCCGGCACCGAAGGAAAAGCCGCCCAGCCACAGTGGCAAACCCGGATGCTGCGCCGCCAACCAATCCAGCGCCGCCAGCGCGTCGTCGGTTTCGCCCCGGCCGTCGTCAAAGCGACCTTCACTTTTGCCCACACCGCGGAAATTGAAACGCAGGCTGAGCGCGCCGAGATCGTTGTACGCGCGCGCCAGAATGTAGGCGACCTTGTTGCTCATGCTGCCCTGTTGCAGCGGATGCGGATGACACACCACGGCCAGTGCCCGAGGTGTGGCGGCCGGGCGGTCCAACAGACCCTCCAGCACGCCCGCCGGCCCCGCAAAACCGACCTGCTCGCTGCCGCTCATCGCGCGCCGTTGCCGGGCTTGCCATCCGCCGGCGCAGGCTGTCTCGGCAGGCCGAAATTGATCAGCGTGTCGCCCGGCTTGGGATTGAACCCGGATTGCGGCGAATGCAGCATCAAGCGTCCGTCCGGATGCATGACCAGCAGATGCAGCGTGCCTTCGGCGCTGCTTTCGCGGTACTGCTCGAAACTGTAACTCTCGGTGATGCGGGTTTTCTGGAACGTCCAGCCCTGTGTCAGCCAGCGCCACAGATCCTCGTACAGCGCCTGATCGCCGAACGCGAGCCGGCCGCGCGCGCCGGGATTGTAGCGTTTCGGATCACCCGCTTCCGCGGCATACATCGGCAACTGGAATACCTGGCCGCGCCCGATCTGCGGCGCGAACGCGGTGCACACCAGGGCGTTGTAGGCGTCATTGCTGGTGGCCGCCAGCAGCAGCCCGACGTCGTACAGTTCCAGCGATTCTTCCGCCGACTCGGACAGAATCTCGCCGTAATACACCGGCACGCCCGCCAGCCGCGCGGCGCGCAGACGGTGCCAGGAATTGTCCACCAGCAAGACGCTCGCGCCGCTGTCACTCAGCGCATGCGCGAAAGCGGTGCTCCAGGGCGACGCACCGACGATCAGCAAGCGGTTGCGTGCGCCCGCCGCCAGACCGAAGGTGCGCGCGATGCGGTTCAGTGTCAGGCCGTGCAGCAATACGGTCACGAATATCAGCGTGAACATCAGCGGCACCAGCAGTTGCGCATCGGCGTAACCTGCCGCCACCATGCGCGGACCGAATACACCGGCGGTGGCGGCCGCGACCACACCGCGCGGCGCAATCCAGGCCAGCAGCATGCGCTCGCGCTTGCGCATGCGCGCACGCCAGGTCGCGATCCACACCACCAGCGGCCTCACCACCAGCATGATGGTGAGGATCAGGAGCGCGCCGTCCCAGCGCAGGTGTTTCAACACTTCGGGGTCGAGATTCGCGGTGAGCAGGATGAAGACGATGGAAACCAGCAGCACCGAAAGGTATTCCTTGAAACGCCGGATTTCCTCCACGCCGGCGAGCCGCTGATTGCCCATCACGATGCCCATGATGGTGACCGCCAGCAGGCCCGCGCCGTTCTGCAACCGATTGACGCCAACGAACACCGCCACCACCAACACCAGGATGATCGGGTGCTTGAGGTATTCCGGCACCTGGTTGTGCTTGAACGCGAAGCCGATGGCGTAGGCGACGACGGTGCCGATACCGCCACCGGCCACCACCGCGAGGCCGAGGTTCCACAGCACCTGGCCCGAGAACGCCCCGCTGCCGGAATACATGAAATACTCGAACACCAGTACCGCCAGCAGCGCGCCGATGGGATCGTTGATGATGGCTTCCCATTTCAGGAACGACGCGATGCGGCGCTTGAGCATGGCCTGACGCAGCAACGGCAGGATCACGGTGGGCCCGGTGACCACGATGATCGCGCCGAACACCAGCGCCACCGGCCACGACAGGCCACCGACGTAATGCGTGGCGAGGCTGTACAGCACGAAGCTCAACGGCACGCCGATGTACACCAGACGCCGCACGCCGGAAGCCGCCTGCTTGAGTTCGTGGAAACGCAGGTTCAGGCCACCGTCGAAGAGGATCACCGCGACCGACAGGTTGATGACGGTGTCGAGCGCGTGGCCGAACTGGCGCGCCGGCTGCAGAATGCCGAATACCGGCCCGATCAGGAG
>DASSRV010000294.1:0-4052 GCA_035701605.1 Gammaproteobacteria bacterium | reverse complement strand
GGTACCGGCCTTTTTCATCATTTGAATGATCTGGCCGGGCAGAGCACCGATATAAGTGCGGCGATGGCCGCGGATCTCGGCTTCATCGCGCACGCCGCCCAGCGACATGCGCACGAACTCGCGATTGGTGGCGCGCGCGATGCTCTGGCCCAGCGAGGTCTTGCCCACGCCCGGCGGACCCACCAGACACAGGATCGGGCCTTTCAGTTTCTGCACCCGGTGCTGCACCGCGAGGTATTCGAGGATCCTTTCCTTGACCTTCTCCAGGCCATAGTGATCCTCGTTCAGGACCTTCTCGGCGGCGCCCAGATCAATCAGGGCCTTGGTGCGCTTCTTCCACGGCACATTCACCAGCCAGTCCACGTAATTGCGCACCACGGTCGCCTCGGCCGACATCGGCGACATCAGCTTGAGCTTGTTGAGTTCGGTGGTGGCCTTCTCGCGTGCTTCCTTCGACATGCCGGCTTTTTCGATGCGCCGCCCCAGTTCCTCCAGCTCGTTGGGGGCATCCTCGAGTTCGCCCAGCTCCTTCTGGATCGCCTTCATCTGCTCGTTGAGGTAGTACTCGCGCTGGCTCTTCTCCATCTGCTGCTTGACGCGCCCGCGAATGCGCTTCTCGATCTGCAGGATGTCAATCTCGCCTTCGATCAGCGCCATCACGTGTTCGAGGCGCGCGCGCACGTCTTCCAGCTCGAGAATCTTCTGTTTCTCGTCCAGCTTGAGCTGCATGTGCGCTGTAATCGTGTCTGCCAATCGGCCCGGCGAATCAATGCCGGCCAGCGAGGTGAGGATTTCCGGTGGGATCTTCTTGTTGAGCTTCACGTATTGATCGAACAACGACAGCGCAGAACGCATCAGCACGTCCATTTCGCGTTCGTCGTAGCCGGGCTCGGCGCGGATCACGGTGACCATGGCGGAGAAGAATTCGCCGTCATTGACCTGCTGGATACGCGCACGGTCACCGCCCTCGACCAGCACCTTGACGGTGCCGTCCGGCAGTTTCAGCAATTGCAGGATGGTGGACAACGCGCCTACCCGGTAAATGTCCTTCTCCGCAGGGTCGTCCACTTCCGGGCTCTTCTGCGCGACCAGGAGAATCTGCTTGCCGGCCTGCATGCCGTGATCGAGCGCCTTGATGGATTTGTCGCGCCCCACGAACAGCGGCACCACCATGTGCGGATACACCACCACGTCGCGCAACGGCAGTACCGGTACCAGCATCGGCTGGCCCTCTAGCAAATCACTCTGGCTGGTTTCTCGGCTCACACGGGTTCCCTGGAATGTGGTGGTCTGGCTCGGGAAGGCTTGCGGACCGAGGGTCCGTTGGCACCATGATGCGGACGAAAACGCCGGCTTTCAATAGCCGGCGCGGATTTCAGTCAATCATTTGACGATGCGGCACGCGATTTTGACTCGCGCTCATAGATTATGTAAGGATGCGTGCCCCCGCTGATCACCGTCTCGTCTATCACCACCTTGGAAACGTGCTCCATGGAGGGCAGGTCATACATGGTGTCGAGCAGCACGTGTTCCATGATGGTGCGCAGGCCGCGCGCACCGGTCTTGCGCTCCATGGCGCGGCGCGCGGCGGTGCGCAAGGCGTCCTCCCTGAATTCCAGTTCACAACCTTCCATGTCGAACAGCTTCTGATACTGCTTGGTGATCGCGTTCCTGGGTTCGGTGAGGATGCGCACCAGCGCGTTCTCGTCCAGTTCGTCCAGCGTCGCCACCACCGGCAGGCGTCCGACGAATTCCGGAATCAGGCCGAAGCGGATCAGGTCCTCCGGCTCCACATCGTTCAGGACTTCGCCGACGTTGCGGATTTCACCGCGACCCTTGACTTCGGCCATGAAGCCGATGCCGCTCTTTTCGGTGCGATTGCGGATGATCCTGTCGAGACCGGCAAATGCACCGCCGCAGATGAACAGGATGTTGCCGGTATCCACTTGCAGGAATTCCTGCTGCGGGTGCTTGCGTCCGCCCTGCGGAGGCACCGACGCCACCGTGCCCTCGATCAGCTTGAGCAGCGCCTGCTGCACGCCTTCACCGGACACGTCGCGGGTAATGGAGGGGTTGTCGGATTTGCGCGAAATCTTGTCAATCTCGTCAATGTACACGATGCCGGTCTGTGCCTTCTCGACATCGTAATCGCATTTTTGCAGCAGCTTCTGGATGATGTTCTCGACATCTTCGCCGACGTAACCGGCCTCGGTGAGAGTGGTCGCATCCGCGATGGTGAACGGCACGTTCAGCATCCGCGCCAGGGTTTCAGCCAGCAGGGTCTTGCCGGAACCGGTGGGACCGATCAGCAGGATGTTGCTCTTGGCGAGTTCGACTTCGTCCTTGTTCTTGCTGCGGTTGCCGCGCACTTCCAGCCGCTTGTAATGGTTGTAAACGGCAACGGCAAGTATCTTCTTGGCGCCTTCCTGACCGATGACGTACTGGTCCAGGATCGCCTTGATCTCCTGGGGACGCGGCAGCTTGCTGTGTGCAGTCTGCGCCTGTTCCTGCATCTCCTCGCGAATGATGTCGTTGCAGAGCTCGACACACTCGTCGCAAACATACACGGACGGCCCGGCGATGAGCTTGCGCACTTCGTGCTGACTCTTGCCGCAAAACGAGCAGTACAGCAGCTTGCCGCTGTCTTCGCCTTTGCCGCGTGTCTCGTCTGCCATCTGTCGCTACCTCGGAACCCGCATGGGGAACACTATGGGGGCTTTCGCTGGCGGCTTCAATACCCGCCGCCGGTTCAAGGTTTGGCCGCTGCCGGCCGCTTGTCCAGCACCGAATCTATCAGCCCGTAGCTGACCGCCTCCTCCCCGCTCATGAAACGGTCCCGGTCGGTATCCTTGAGGATCTGGTCCATGCTCTGGCCGGTGTGCTTCACGAAGATCTCGTTCAGGCGCTCGCGCAGGTAGAGAATCTCCCTGGCCTGGATCTCGATGTCCGAGGCCTGCCCCTGGGCCCCGCCGTGGGGCTGGTGGATCATGATGCGGGAATGCGGCAGGCTGAAGCGCTTGCCTTTGGCCCCGCCCGCGAGCAGCAGCGAGCCCATGCTGGCGGCCTGACCCACACAGATGGTCGAGACATCCGGTTTGATGAATTGCATGGTGTCGTAGATGGCAAGACCGGCGGTAACCACCCCGCCGGGCGAGTTGATATAGATGCTGATGTCCTTGTCCGGATTTTCGGATTCGAGGAACAGGAGCTGCGCAACCACCACGTTGGCCACATACTCATCCACCGCACCGACGATGAACACCACCCGCTCCTTGAGCAGACGCGAATAGATGTCGTAGGAGCGTTCACCCCGCGCGGTCTGTTCGACCACGATCGGAACCAGATTGAGCGCGCGGGTTTCCGGTGATTCTTTCATGTTCAGTGCCGCCCTCAGTGTTGGTGATCGTGCTCGTCGAAATGCATCAATTGCTTGAACGTGGTTGGCTTTTCAACCACCTCGGCCTGGGCGATCACCCACTCGATCGCCTGATCCTCCAGCACCACCGATTCCAGTTGCCGCATGGCAGTGGCATTCGCGCGCAGGCTGCGCAGTGCCTCGCCCGGATTGCTGTAATCGGCAGCCATGTTCTCAAGCCGCCGTTCGACTTCCCGGCCGTCCACTTTCAACTGCTGGTTATTGATGATTTCACCGACGATGATGCCAAGGCCAACCCGGCGCCGGGCCTGCTCCTCGAACAGATTACGAGGCAGCTCCGGCGCCTTCTTGCCGTCACGGATGCCCATGCGGGCCAGCGCGTCCTGCTTCAAGCGCTCGATCTCGTCGTTGACCATGGATGCCGGCAGGTCGGGTGAATTCGCCGTCAAAAGCGCCTCCAGTACCTGATCCTTCAGCTTGCGCTGGATGGTGTCGGCCATTTCGCGACGCATGTTCTCGGCGACTTCGGCCCGCAGCTTGTCCATGCCGCCTTCACTGACGCCGAAACTCCGGCAGAACTCGTCATCCAGCGCCGGCAGATGCTTGGCCTCGACCCGGTGCGCCTTGACCTTGAAGCGCGCGGTTTTTCCGGCCACCTCCCTGGCCTGATAATCCT
>DASSRV010000293.1:0-6827 GCA_035701605.1 Gammaproteobacteria bacterium | reverse complement strand
CGGTGCCGGCGGTCGGCTGCCAGCTCAGGTAGCCACCGAGGTTCGTATGGTTGCGGCTGTCGGTACCGAAATCGCCGTGATCGGCATCATGCGTGAACGTGACTTCCGGAATCAGCGACAGCGAATGGTGTTGCACATTGTCGGGGAAATCGTCCAGCACCAGATCCCCGGCATAGCACAGCAGACAATTGTAACCGGCCGGCAGTTTGGTGCTGACAATCCAGTAGAAGTTCTCGCGGATCACGTTGCGCGCGACGATGAGCTTCCAGGTCTGATGCGGGCCGGGGCGGTAGCGCAGGCTGGTGTAGGGAATGCGTATCACCGTGCTCCAGCCGCGGGCGTTATGCGCCGAGACCGCACGCCAATTGAAATCCGGACTGTAATCCTCCGACTGCGAATCCTCGCGCCAGTCGCCGTCGAGCTGACTGTCGTGCAGGTCCACGGCGAACATCTGCGCCGAGCGGCCGGTGTCGAGCGCATCCAGATACAGCATCAAAACGTCGTCGCTGTTGGGCGAGAACAGCCGGTCGCGGCGCTCGTAATGTTCGCGGATCAGCTCCGGATGCGGATCGTCGGCCTGGATGCCGATATAGAGGTAGCGGTCGTCGTACAGCACCCGCACCTGCATGGGATAGGGCGAAAGTGCCGAGGCGTGCGGATAGGCCTGGAACGCCTCGGTCGCGGGCGGCGCCAGTTGCCAGGCCGGGTCGTCCAGGCGACCGGTCAGGGCAAGGGGGTGGGACACGCGCACCGCCCGGAACTGGAGGGCGGCCCGCGCCGCCAGCGGCCAGAGGCTGAGGGTGGCCACTAGCCACAGGGCGGTCAGCCGGGATTTCCAGGGCGTGGCAACCATGTCTGCTATAACCTGTATAATGTATGGATGCGGTTAGGCTAACGAAGCCTGACTAACCTGTCAATAGCAGAATAGGGGTTAGCTATGGAAGCTCGAACCAATCAGGAATGGCTGGAACGCATCGAATTGATTGGCGGTACGCCGTGCCTGGATTTCGTCAATTCGGTCGGGGATTGCATCGGGCCGCGGCCGCTGGATCACTTGCAGAGCTATGCGGACCTCTTGTTCTGGCTGCAACGCTGCCAGCTCCTGCCCGCTGCCGAGGCCGCGCGTCTGACCGCCCTGTCGCGCCGCTCCCCCAGGATCACAGCCGATGCCCTGCGGCATGCTCAACACTTCCGGGATGCCGCCTGGCGCCTGCTGGCGGCCCTGGTGCGGGACACGGCTCCGGCGCCCCAGGACCTGGCAGACGTGAACCGGGTGGTGGAACGGGCCTACGCACACATGCAGCTTGAGCCGCAGGGCGCCGGCTTCCGGCTGGCGCGGCGCAGCGAGACGGATCTGGAACAGGCCGTGTGGCCGGCAGCCCGGGCGCTGGCGGAATTTCTCGGTTCCGCGGAACTCGGTCGCTTGCGCATGTGCGCGGATGAAGCCTGCGGCTGGCTGTTCGTGGACCGCAGCCGCAACGGTCTGCGGCGCTGGTGCAGCATGCGCGACTGCGGCAACCGCGCCAAGGTACGTGAGCATTACCGGCGCACGCACCTGCAATAAGCGGATTCAGGCGGGGGTCATTTTGGGGGTGATTGCCCGTTGCCATGCGGGCATTTCTGCGCGACCGTCATTTGGCTTCGGCGGTTCCCATGCGTCGCAGCCAGCGGAAGTGCGAGGCAACGCCCCCGCGGAAGGTGCGATTCTCGGTGTAACGCACGCCGAATTCCTGACAGGTCAGTTTTACCAGCGCAGAGATTGCCGGATAGTTGGTGTGGCAGACACGCGGGAACAGGTGGTGTTCGATCTGGAAATTCAGGCCGCCCAGCAGCCAGCATGCGAACTTGTTGTCGCGTGCGAAATTGAGCGTGCTTTCGATCTGATGCACCGCCCATGTGTTCCTGATCTGGCCGGTTAGCTGGTCGGGCAGCGGAAATTCCGCACCTTCCACGCAATGCGCCAACTGAAACACCACGCTCAGCACCACGCCGGTCACCACGACGGTAATGACGTAGAACAGCAGCACCACCCAGACCGGGTGCAGCAGGAACGGCAGGAGAAAAGCCATGCTGAAAAACACGCTCTTTCCTGCGAGAAACAACAACAGTTCCCAGTTGCGCGGGCGCGGGAACGGGTTCGCGCCGATACGACCGGTGGCGACATCGTGGAAGTCGTCGAAAAAATGCCACTTGATCGTCATCACGCCGTACAGTGGCCACAGGTACCAGTGTTGCCAGCGGTGAAACGCGCGACGCCGATGCTCCGGGCTGAGCCGGCCGAAGAAGCCGAGGTCTATGTCCGAATCGTGATCCTTGATGTTGACGAACATGTGGTGGAATACGGCGTGTTTCCAGCGCCACACGTAAGAACTGCCGCCGACCAGATCAAGGCTCATGGCCATCAGCTTGTTGATCCAGGCGCGATCCGAGTAGGCCTTGTGCCCACCGTCGTGCTGGATGTTGAAACCGATCGCCGCGGCCGACAGGCCAAGCACCAGCGCAAGCGGCAACGCCTGCCACCACTCCTGTGCTGCGAATACCAGAAGGGCATAAGAGAGCGCAAAGGTGCTGAAGATAATCAGGGTCTTCAGGTACATGCGCGGACAATCGCGAGGCCGCAGGCCGGTGTCCCGAAAGAATTGCTCCACACGCTTGCGCAGCGTGTGCTGGAAGTCGGTGTTCTCATCGAACCGGATGCGGGGTCGCAAATCGGAGGCCCGGGTTGGTTGCGTCACGGCAGTGCCTCGGATGATTACAGGCTCCACGGGGCGGGAACCCCGTCGCGCCCGACAGCGGCATCAGAGTAGCAGACTCCGGCGGCCGGACGTATCGGGCGGCGTCGCTGGAGGAACCCGGATCGGACCCCCGTGTCCAACCCCGGTTTGACAGGCTCGAAATATGGGTAAACCATTGCCCTCCCCCAGGCGACCGATCCGGTCGCCAGCAGCAACAGGAGTGACCTCCCATGCGTCAGATGTCCTTGTGCGCACTTTTCATGGCCGGCTGTCTGGCCGTCATGTCGCCCCTGCGGGCCGCGCCCGCGACTGCATCCGAAGTCGTGGCGCTCAAGGCCGCGCATCTGTTCGACGGCGTGTCCGGCAAGCTCGTGGATCACGGCGTGGTGGTGGTTGAGAACGGCAAAATCACGGCCGTGGGCAACGACGTGAAGGTTCCGGCAAATGCCAGGGTGATTGACCTCGGCAACGCCACGCTCACGCCGGGCTTCATAGATGCACACGTGCACCTGGGTTTCCAGGGTTCGGACAACTGGTACCGGGATTTCTACCACAGCATGATGCGGTTTCCCGCCGAGCAGGCGCTGTACGGCGCACAGTACGCGCGCCGCACGCTGGAAGCGGGCTTCACCACGGTGCGCGACCTCGGCTCCACGGATTACATCTCGCTCGGCCTGCGCAATGCCATCAACGCCGGCGTGATCGAGGGACCGCGCATGTTGATCGCGAACTACGCCATCGGCTCCACCGGTGGCCACGCGGACCAGGCGCCGTTTCCGCCGCAACTCGTCGAGCCGGCCGGCCCGATCCAGGGTGTGTGCAACGGTCCGGCCGAATGCCGCGCCGCGGTGCGTTACCAGATCAAGTACGGTGCGGACGTCATCAAGTTCATGCCCTCGGGCGGCGTGCTGTCGCTGTCCGATCCGGTGGACGTGCCGGAGCTGACCCAGGCCGAAATGGATGCCATCGTGTCCGAGGCACACGCCTGGCACCGCAAGGTGGCGGCGCACTGCCACGGTGACGAGGCCGCGAAAATGGCAATCAAGGCCGGCGTGGATTCCATCGAGCACGGCACCTTTCTCAAGGACGACACGCTCAGGGAAATGAAACGCAAGGGCGTGTACCTGGTGCCGACGCTGTTCGCGGGCGCCTGGGTGGGTGAAAAGGCGAATGAGTTCCCGCCCGCGATTGCGGTCAAGGCGCGTGCCGCCGCCGCGCAGATGCAGCTCATGTTCCAGCGCGCGGTGAAGATCGGCGTGCCGATCGCGTTCGGCACCGATGCCGGCGTCGAGCCGCACGGTCTGGATGCGCGCGAATTTGCGCTGATGGTGAAGAACGGCCTGTCGCCGGCCGCCGCCCTGATGGCCGCTACCCACAATGCCGCACAACTGCTGGGCATTGCCGCGGAAACCGGCACGCTCGCGGTGGGCAAGGATGCGGACATCGTCGCGGTGCCGGGCAATCCGCTCGCGGACATCCACGATACCGAGCATCCGGTGTTCGTGATGAAGCAGGGCGTGATCGTGGTGGGCGGCAATTGAGCGGCATCACCCGAACACAAAAACGCACCGGGTTCCCGCCTGCGGGAAGCCCGTGACGACACCTCCATCGAGTGAGTGAATTCTCCATGCAGCAAACCACCGCGCGTCCGTCCCTGTTCGCCAACCGCGATTTTTCCCTGCTGTTCGGCGGCAGCAGCATCTCCGCGCTCGGCGACCAGTTCACCCTGGTGGCCTTGCCGTGGCTGGTGCTGAAGCTGACCGGCAATCCGGCGGCGCTGGGGCTGGTGCTGGCGGTGATGGCCTTGCCGCGCGCACTGTTCATTCTGATCGGCGGCGCGCTGGTGGACCGCATGTCGCCGCGACGCGTGTTGCTCGGCTCGCGCGCGGTGAATGCCGCACTCATCACGGTGCTCGCCGTGCTGGTCTGGAGCGGTGCGATCCAGATGTGGATGGTGTACGTGCTGGCCTGCGGCATCGGGCTCGCCACCGCATTCATGTACCCGGCCAGCACCGCGATCCTGCCGCAACTGGTGTCGTTCGAACAGTTGCGCGCGGCGAATGCGACGTTCATGGGCATGCGCCAGTTGTGCATGTTCGTGGGCCCCGGCCTCGCCGGACTGGTCATCAGCCTCGGCGCACACCGGGCCGGCGCGTCGGGACTCGTGGATGCGACCGGCATGGGCTTTGCGTTCAGCGTGGATGCGGTGAGTTTCCTGTTCTCGCTCGGCTCGCTGATGCTGGTGCGCGTGGCCGGCGATCACCGTCCGCCCAGCAAAGAGGGCGGCGTACTGACGGACGTGGTGAAAGGCATGCGCAACATCTGGGCGGATCGCTCGCTGCGCGCGTTCATCCTGTATGCCGGAGTGGTGTCGGTGTTCGTGGCGGGGCCGATCCAGGTGGGCCTGCCGGTGCTGGCGGACACGCGGCTTGATCTCGGTGCGGCCGCACTCGGCGTGCTGATGACGGCGAACGGCGGCGGCATCGTGATTGGCAGTGTCTTGTCCGGTCTCGCCATCCGGTTGGCGCGCGGCCGCGTGGGCATCATGGTGTTGTGCATGGATTGCGGCGCGGGACTCGTGATTCTGGCCCTGACCCTGGTGCACGCCACGCTCGCGGGGGCGGTGTTGCTGGGCCTGGCCGGTCTCCTGGCCGGCATCGCGCAGGTGGCGATATTCACCTGGGTGCAGCAACGGGTGCCGCAGGCCATGATGGGTCGCACCATGAGCGTGCTGCTGTTCACGTTCATGGGTCTGGCGCCGATTTCCGCGGCGGTGGCCGGTGCACTGCTGAAAGTGGTTTCACTGGGCGCCTTGTTTGCCGGTGCCGGCGTGCTGTTGAGTGTGATCGCGCTCCTGTGTCTCGCCAATCCGCATTTGCGCGCCATCGGTCACGCCAGGCAGGATGCTGCGACTGTTGCATCCTGAGTCATGTGCTCGACTTGTATCGCGTACATGACGTAGCATAGGCCAGCGATATAAATCGAGAATATGTAAAGAAAGCAACAGGGTTCGAGGGTGGGCCGCGGATGACAAAAGAAGAACGGCGTAAACACAAGCGCATGACGTTGGAAGAGCGGGCCATCGTGCGCTCTTACGCCGAGGAGGAATCCGACCGCACCGGCTTCCACTGCAAGATCATGGATGTCTCGGTCGGCGGCATGCAGATTCATCTGAAGCACGCCTACCCGGTGGGTGAAAAACTCGACATCATGGCCTACATGGAAGGTTACGGGAATTCGTTCCACCTGGTAGGCCAGGTGAAGTGGAGCCATACCCTGCACGGCAAGGACGGCTACGCCATCGGCATCCAGATCGAGGACACCCGGGATCAGGACATCACCGACTGGAAACGGGTATTCAACTGAGCGGCAATCCGCCGCGCATCACTTGAAATTGCCGGCCCGCCGCACTATGTCGGTAGTGCGCGGGTCACGCGGCGGCGTACGCCGCCAACGGAGGGGAACATGCTGTGGGGATTCCTGATTGCCGGCATCCTGCTGGCCGTGATCGAGATCGTGACGGTCACCTTCTATCTCGCTGCGCTCGCGGTGGCCGCCTTGCTGACCGCACTGGTGGTGTGGCTGGCGGAACCCTCGCCGCTCGCGGCCGGCTTCGTGTTCGCGGTGAGCGCGCTCGTGAGCTTGTTGTTCGCACACCGGCTGCGGCATCGCATGCAGCCCCGCGAATCCGACGCGCTGGCGGACATGGACCGCGGCGCCGAAGTGCGGCTGGAGGAAGTGGCCGGGACCGCGCTCAAGGTGCGTTACCGCGATTCGCTGTGGGAAGCGGTGTGGGAAGGGCCGGGCGAGCCGGCGCCGGGTGCGCGTGCCGTCATCAGCGCGCGTGAGGGTTCGAGGCTGCGCGTGCGCGCGGCCGGCTGACAGACGCAACAGATTCAATATCGGCATCAGAGGGAGTTTGCAACATGGCCACGGTTATCGGAATCCTGATCGTCATCTTTGCGGTAGTGCTGGTGATCCGCGCCATCCGCATCGTTCCCCAGCAGCACGCGCTGGTGGTGGAGCGGCTGGGGCGCTTCCACGCGGTGTTCAATACCGGCATCCAGTTCATCCTGCCGGTGGTGGACCGGG